>NZ_JBFUHO010000032.1:0-88267 GCF_056402355.1 Variovorax sp. P4_B11 | reverse complement strand
GGCCTGGCCCGCGCGGCCGATCCGCATCATCGTCCCGTATGCCGCGGGGCAGGGTGCCGACGTGCTGGCGCGCCTGGTGGGGAACGAACTGTCGGCGACCTTGGGCCAGACCCTCGTGGTGGAGAACCGCRCCGGCGCGGGCGGCAACATCGGCGCGGCCGCCGCCGCGAGGTCRCCGGCCGACGGCTACACCTTCCTGCTCGGCACCAACGCGACGAATGCCGCCAACGAGTTCCTCTTCCCCGCCCTGGGCTTCGATCCCGCCGCCGACTTCGATGCCGTGGCGATGATCGGGCTGCTGCCGATGGTGCTCTGCACATCGGCGCCCGACCTGCCCGCCAATGGCGTCGCCGAGCTGGTCGCGCGGGCCCGCGCAAAGCCGAACGCGCTGAACGTGGGGCTGCCGAGCACCACCGCGAACGTGGTGTTCGCGCAGTTCGTGAAGTCGGCGCAGGCGCCCTTGTTCGGCGTGAAATACAAGGCCTCCGGCCAGGCGATGACCGACGTGCTTGGCGGCCAGATTCCCTTGGTCATCGACACCGTGACCGCGGCCCGGCCGCATCTCGCGGCCGGCAAGCTGCGCGCCCTGGGCATCACCTCGCTCAAGGCCAGCGAGATGCTGCCCGGCGTCAAGCCGGTGGCCGAGCAGGGGGTGCCCGGCTTCGACGTCGTGGCCTGGGATGCGCTGTTCGCGCCGCGCGGCACGCCGCCGGAGGTCGTGGAGAAGCTCAGCGAGCACCTCCGGCGCGCCCTGCAACAGCCCGAGATGCGGCGGCGAATGCTCGAGATCGGCGTCGAGCCGCTCTTCATGGGACCGGCCCGGCTGGATGCCTTCGTGAAGGCGGAGCGCCCCAAGTGGGGCGAGGTCATCAAGGCCGCCGAGATCCGCGTCGACTAGGATGAAACACCCCCGAAGCGCCTGCGGCGCCTCCCCCTCGAGGGGGCGATACCAGCGGCCCGGCAAAGCCGGTTCCGCGGTATCCCCGGCATTTGGTTGCGCCGGTTTCATGCGTCGCGGGTCACGCGATCACGTGGCGGAGCACTGAGACGCACCCTGTGTCGCTTCACCGAGAACAACAACGTTCCCCCAAAGAATGCATCCTGCATTTCAATCTCAACCTGAGTCAACCTGAGCCAACCGGAGTAATGAACTTGACCACTGCCACTGCCACCCTGAGCCCCCAATCCGACGTCGGCAACGCCCCCGTGGAGGGCCTGATCACCGACCAGGCCATCGCCGACGCCAAGGCCATGATCGGCCTGCACCTGCGCCCCGAAGGCCCCTACCTGCAGGACGCCACGCCCGACACGCTGCGCAACTGGTGCAACGGCATCGGCGACCTGAATCCGCTGTACCGCGACATCGGCTATGGCGCGGCCAGCCGCTACGGCACGATGCTCGCGCATCCGATGTTCCCGATGGCCTTCGGCTGGCTCGGCCGCACGCGCTGGGGCCTGCCGGGCGTGCACGGCTTCTATGCCGGCAACGACTGGGAACTGATCCGCCACGTGCGCCCGGGCGACCGCATCACGCCGATCGAGCGGGTGGTCGGCGTCGAGGTCAAGGAAAGCAAGTTCTCGGGCCGCCTGGTGCTCCAGTACGTCGAGGCCTGCTACTACAACCAGCGCGGCGAACTGGTCGCGCGGGCGCTCGGCACCTGCACCCGCCACGAGCGCAAGGCGGCGCGCGACACCGGCAAGTACAAGGAGATCGTCCAGCACGAATACAGCAACGAGATGCACGACCGCATCGACCAGATGGTGCTCGACGAGCCGAACAACATCCGCGGCGCCAACGTGCGCTACTGGGAGGAAGTGCAGGAAGGCGAGGAACTGCCGACCATCGCACGCGGCCCGCTGTCGCTGATGGACACGATGGGCTTCCTGGTCGGCTGCGGCCGCGGCCACACGCATGGCGTGGTGCTGCAGGCGGCGGTCAAGCACCCGGGCCACTTCTTCCGCAATCCGGAGGCTGGCGGTGGCGTCGAGTACACCGGCATCGGTCACCACCGCGAGTCGGTGGCCAAGGAGGTCGGCGTTCCCGGCACCTACGACTACGGTCCGCAGCGCTCGTCGTGGATGTGCACGCTGATCACCAACTGGATGGGCGATGCCGGCGTCATCAAGCGCGTGCGCACCGAGATGCGGCGCTTCAACATCGTGGGCGACACCACCTTCTGCAAGGCCAAGGTGGTGCGCAAGTACGTGAAGGACAAGACCGCGCTCGTGGACATCGAGATCGCGGCCGAGAACCAGCGCGGCGAAGTGACCACGCCGGGCGTCGCGACCGTCGCGCTGCCCTCGCGCGACGTCAGGCTGCCGGCCTTCATCGACGGCTCGGGCATCGACCTCGAGCTGCCGGTGATCCGCTGAACGCCCGCTTCCTGCAACAACCCGCGAAAGGGGTCACATGCTTTTCGATGAAGCGTCGCCATCCGCCGAGCTGCCCCTGGCAGGCTGCCGCGTCGTCGAGCGCTCGCGCACCGTGGCGGCCGCCTATGCCGGCCGCCTGCTCGCCGCCATGGGCGCGCAGGTCGTGATGCTCGAGCCCGAGGAGGGCTCGCCGCTGCGGCAGGCGCCGCCGCTGCTCGGCGACACGGGAGAGAGCGCGCTGTTCGCCTACCTCTGCGTCGGCAAGCGCAGCTTGGTCTGCGACCCGCTGACGAGCAAGGGGCAGGCCGTGCTGGCGCGCGCGCTGGACGGCGCCGACATCCTGATCGACGACACGCCGCTGCGCCAGCGCGCCAGCGCGGGCCTCGACCCGGCATCGATCGGCCGTCGCTTCGCCGGCCTCGTTCACGTGAGCGTGCTGCCTTTCGGCGCCACCGGGGACAAGGCGGATTGGGACGGCGAGGAGGTGAACCTGGTGCATGCCGGCGGCGAAGGCTTCCTGCTGCCCAACGGCCTGTCCAACGCGCTGTTCCCGGACCGTCCGCCGCTCAAGGTCTACGGCCACTTCGCCGGCTACCAGGGCGGCAGCCTGGCGGCGATGTGCGCGCTCGCCGCCTGGTGGGCGGTGCCCGAGCGCGGCGGCCAGTACGTGGACGTTTCGGTGCAGGACGCGATGCTGTCGGTCGGCGCCTTCGCATTGCAGCGGCTCGGGGACGGCTCGCTGGAGCATCGCACCACGCGAAGCTTCCGCTATGGCGGGGTGTTCGAGACGCTCGACGGCTACCTGGAACTGCTCACGCTCGAGGACCGGCAGTGGGGCGCGCTGGTCGAACTGCTCGGCCGCCCCGGCTGGGCCGGCGAGGCGGCCCTGCGCGATCCGCTCGAGCGCAGCCGCCGCGGCGACGAGATCAATGGCCACATCCGCGAATGGATGGCCAGGCACCGGGTCGAGGACATCGTGCGGCGCGCGCAGGAGCTCGGCGTGCCGGCAGCCAAGTACCGCACGCCGGTGGAGGTGACGCAGGGCGAGCACGAGCGTGCCCGCGAACTGTTCGTCCCGGCCAAGCTCGAGAGCGGTTTCGAGGTCGACGTGCTGCTGGCGCCGTTCCAGTTCCGCTGCTCGCCATTGCAGCGTGCCGGGCGGGTGCCGGCGCTGGGCGAGATGGCCCAGGGGGAGGGCGTCGCATGACGGCCCGCCACGCGCCATTGGCCGGCGTCCGCATCGCGGACTTCACGATCCACGCGGCCGGCCCCTTCTGCACCCACCTGCTGTCCCAGCTGGGGGCGCAGTGCATCAAGATCGAGAGCCGCACCCGGCCCGACGCCTTTCGCAAGCCGCACGCCGTCTACGGCCGGATGCAGGCGGCGACCTTCGACCAGGTGTCGGCCAACAAGCTGTCGGTGCGGCTGAATCTCAAGCATCCCGAGGCGGTCGAACTCGCCAAGCGCATCGTCGCCCTCTCGGACATCGCCGCCGAGAGCTTCAGGCCCGGTGTGATGAATCGCCTCGGACTCGGGTTCGATGCCCTGCGCGAGGCCAGGCCGGACATCGTCCTGCTGTCGCTGTCCTCGTGCGGCCAGAGCGGACCGGACTCGCACTTCGCGGGCTATGCGCCGCTGTTCGGCGCCTGGGGCGGCCTGGGCTGGATGAGCGGCTACAGCGACGGGCCGCCGATGGAGATGCGCCACGTCATGGACCACTCCGCCGGCATGCACGCGGCGGCCGCGACGCTGGCGGCCTTGCACCAGCGGCGCCGCACGGGCCGCGCGCAGCACGTCGACCTGGCCGCGCGCGAGGTCGCCTCGGCGATGATCGGCGACGCGCTGGTCCAGGCCAGTGGCGGCGGCACGCCGCTGCGGCCGGGCAATGGCGACCCGGCGATGGCGCCCCACGGCATCTATGCGACCGCCCGACCCGACCGCTGGCTCACGCTGGCGGTGCGCAGCGACCCCGAATGGCACGCCCTGCTGGCGGTGCTCGAACAGGGCGAGATGGCGCACGACGAACGTTTCGCCACGGCGCACGGCCGGCGCCATCGCCATGCCGAGCTCGATGCGCTGCTGACCCGGTGGCTGGCCGGACGCGACGCCGACCAGACGGCGGCGCAGCTGCAGCGGGCGGGCGTCTGCGCCCATGTCTCGTGGACCATGCAGGATGTGGCGGATGATCCCCATCTGCGCGCGCGTGGTGCCCTGGTAGAAGTCAGTGCGCCGGACATCCCGAAGCGGCTGGCGGTCGGAGCGCCGGCCCGTTTCTCGGTCACCGACGACGTCGGCATCCGACGTCTGACGCCCGCGCTGGGGCAGGACGAGGACCATGTGTTCGGCGAACTGCTCGGCATTGATTCGGCACGCCGCGCCGACCTCGAGAAGCGGGAGGTGATCCTGTGAACGGGGCGAACGATCAACAAGCGAATGAAAGGAGTGCTGCGTGAAAGAGTCCATCTACCTGGTGCTGGACATGGAGAACGACCTAGTCCATGCCGACGGACCGAACGGCAAGGCCGCCTATGGCGAGCAGGTGCGCGGCCGGCGCGTGCTGGAGAACACGCGTGCCGCTCTCGACAAGGCGCGCGCCGCCGGCGTGCCGATCGGCTTCGTCCGGATCGGCTTCTCGCCCGACTATCGCGAATGCCCGCCGAACTCGCCGATCTTTTCCGGCGCCCGCAAGAACGGGATCTTCAAGCTCGGCAGCTGGGGCACCGAGGTGCATCCGGACCTGGGCCGCCAGCCGGGCGACTTCGATATCGTCAAGCACCGCGTCAGCCCGTTCTACAGCACCAGCCTGGAGGCGATCCTGCGCGCCAACGGCATCCGGCGCATCTACTGTTCCGGCATCTCCACCAACGCCGTGGTGCAGGCCACCGTGCGCGAAGGCCACGACCGCGACTACGAGATGGTGGTGCTGGAGGACTGCTGCTGCGGGCTGTCGGCCGAGGAGCACGCGGGCGCCATCGAGAGCCTGCGCCGCTTCTGCCGCCTCGCGACGTCGCAGGACCTGAGCTTCGAGTGAGGCGCCGATGAACCGTATCGCGCGCAGTCTGCTGTTCGTCCCGGGCCACCTGCCGGAGCGCTTCGACAAGGCCGCCGGCAGCGGGGCGCACGAAGTCGTTCTCGATCTGGAGGACGCGGTCGCGCCCGCGGCCAAGGCCGAGGCACGCGACCGGGTGGCGTCATGGCTCGCGACGGGCCGGGAGGCCTTCGTGCGCCTCAACGCGGTGGACACCGAATGGCATGCGGACGACCTCCGCATGCTGCAGGCGGCGCCGCGCGCGGGCGTGATGCTGCCCAAGTCCGACGCCGAATCGCTGGCCCGGACCGCCCGGGCCCTGCCCGGGCGCCGGATCATCGCGCTGCTCGAGACGGTCGCGGGCTACCTGGAACTGACGCGCCTGGCCGCCGTGCCCGGGCTCGAGCGCATCGCGTTCGGCAGCGTGGACTTCGCGGCCGAAAGCGGCATCGAGGACGCAGGCGACGCCATGACCAGCGTGCGCATCCAGATCGTGCTCCAGTCCTGCCAGGCGGGCCTGGCGGCGCCGGTCGACGGCGTGAGCCTCCATTTCACCGACGACGCCTGCATGCAGGCGGAGGCCCGCCGTTCGCGCCAGCTCGGCTTCGGCGGCAAGCTCTGCATCCATCCGCGCCAGGTCGCTGCCGTCAATGCGGCGTTCCTGCCGACGGCGCAGGACGTGGCGTGGGCGCAGGGGGTGCTCGCCGCCTTCGAGGCCAGCGCGGGCGCCGCCACTTCCCTGGACGGAAAGATGATCGACAAGCCGGTGGTCGAGCGGGCGCGGCGCATCCTCGCCGAGGGTGGGGCCGTCGGCGGCGGCGCTTAGAATCGGCCCCGAGGGATGGCTCCCCCGGGGTGCTGCAGCAGATGGAATATCGAACCAAAGAAGAACAGGTCGCGGACTACCTGCGCGAGCGAATCATCTCGGGGGTGTACCCGCGCGGATCGCGCCTGAAGCAGGCCGAGATCGCCGAGCAGCTGCACCTGAGCATCACGCCGGTGCGCGAGGCCCTGAGGCTTCTGGCGGCCGAAGGCTATGTCGGCGGCGACTCGTATCGGGGCGCCCGCGTCGCGCCCTTCGACCCCTCCGCCTCCGGCGAGATCCTGAACCTGCGCCTCATGCTGGAGGCCCAGCTGGTGCGCGGCGCGACCGAGCGGGTGACCTCGCACGACATCGCCGCGCTTCGATCCCTGGCCGACGAGTTCGCCAAGGCCTTCGAAAGCGGCGACCGTGCGACGGCGCGTGGCGTCAACTATCGCTTCCATCGCCGGCTGTACGACATCGCGCAGATGCCGCAGACCCTTCACTTCGTGCAGATCCTCTGGGCCCGCTACCCCTTCGACCTGATCAATGCCGTGGAAGGGCGTGGCCAGGAGGCGGTCAAGGAGCACGACGAGATCCTGCATGCCCTGACCACCGGCGACGCCTCGATGGCCATGCTGGCCATGCGCAAGCACATCGAGTCGGGATGGACCGTCCTCAAGTCGGCATAGGCCGGCTCAGACCGTCATCTTGATGAGGGTGAAATCATCCTCGAGCACGCCCGGGCCATGGACCTCGCGCGCGAAGTCCAGCAGGCGGTCCAGCTCGGACTGCCCGTCGCCGACCGGTCGCGACAGCACCTCGGTGAAGTCCTCGAACGCCAGCATCGAGCCATCCGGCCGGCTGATCTCGTAGGTGCCGTCGCTGAAGACGAACAGCCGGTCGCAGGCCTGCAGGGTGCACTGCGCTTCGCTATAGCGGGCCGCCGGCGAGATGCCGACGCAGGGGCCCGATGCCGGCAAGGGGCGTGCCTCGCCGGCGCCGCTCACCACCACGGCCGGGGGGTGGCCGGCGGAGGCGTAGCGCAGGCTGCCGGTGGCGCGGTGGTAGACGCCGTACCAGACGGTGCAGAACAGCTCGCCGTGGCGTTCCATCTGGTAGGCCTGGTTGAGCGCGGTGAGCACCTCCCCGGGGCTGCGGAAGTCGGTCCGCTGCAGGGCCTCCGAGCGCAGCGTGTCGGCGACCGCCACCGACAGCAGGGCCGAGCCCACGCCATGGCCGCAGACGTCGAGCAGGTAGAGCGCGAAGTGCTGGTCGTCGATCCAGTGGTAGCCGAACGAATCGCCGCCCAGTTCGGTCGAGGGTACGAAGCGCCAGTCGACCGACGGCGGGCCCGATACGGGCTCCGGCAGGATCGAGCGGACATAGCGCTCGGCGTCGCGCAGTTCCTGCTGCAGCCGGTCGTGGGTGAACTGCAGCGCTTCCTGCGACGCCGCAAGTTCGCGATGGGCCCGGGTCAGTTCCAGGTTGGCCGATTCGAGTTGCTCGATGAGCCTGGCCTCGCGCTGGCTCAGCAGGGTCATGTCGTAGGCTTTCTGCTGCACCAGCCGGGCTTCCTCGTATTCCGTCGTGACGTCGAGCAGCAGGACCCAGACGGTGCCGTCGTCGGCGAAGAAGTGGATGTCCGCCACGCGCCCGCTGGGCATTTCCATCGAGCGGATCAGGAAAGGCGTCTCCACCAGCGGCAGCAGGCCTTCCAGGAACGGGATCTGGTCGCTGGCCGGGCAGCCGGTCTGGAGCCCGGACAGTCCGTAGTGGTCCAGGTGCCCGCCGGCCTGCGTCAGGTTCTGCGAATCATCGATGACCAGGTGCGCGACGACCCGCTGCGCGTGCAGCAGCAGCAGCAGCGAGTCGGAGATCCGGGCCGGCAGGTCGAGCATGACTACCGGGCCACGCGCGCCGCCAGTTCCAGGAAGGCTTCCTCGACCCCCATGCCGGTCTTGGCGCTGGTGCGGCGAAAGTTCCATCCGGCGGCCTCCAGGCGCTCGATGCGCTCGGCCGGGAGCGCCCAGTCTTCCAGCAGGTCCGCCTTGTTGAGCAGGGCGACGAAGGGAACCTCGCCGATTTCCGCGCCGACCCGGGCCTGGATCGACACCGCGGTGTCCAGGGTCTCGGGCCGGGTGCCATCCACCACCAGCAGATAGCCGGCCGCGCCGCGCAGGTAGCTCACCCGGACCGCCGCCACTTCGTCCTCGCCGGCGATGTCCCACAGGATCAGGGCCATCTGCTCGCTGCCGACGGTCAGTTGCTTCTTGTCGATCTTCACGCCGACCGTCGTCAGGTAGGCGTCCGAGAAGATGGTGTCGACATAGCGGCGTACCAGGCTGGTCTTTCCGACGCCGAAGGCGCCCAGCAGGCAGATCTTCTTTTGCAGCATGGCTGAACAGTCCCTAGTCGCCTGTGCTCACGGCGAAGGAGACGCGCCGGTTCATCGACAGCTCGTCCTCGCTGGCGCCGGGACGCAGTGGTTCCAGCGGGCCGGCGCCGCGCACGGCGAGCACCGCGGGATCGACGCCGCGCGCCCGCAGCATGGAGCGCACGACCTCCGCACGGCCCACGCTCAAGGCCAGGTTGGAGGTGTCCTTGCCCGTGGCATCGGCGTGGCCGACGATCGTCACCTTGACCGGGAAGCCCAGGGCGCGCGTGACCTGAACCAGTTCGCGCATGTCGGCGGCCACGGCGTCCAGCTTGCCGTCCTGGCCCGGCGCGGGCCGCGGCACGCTGAACTCGAAATGGATGAGCTGCGCCTGAATGGCGTCGCGCAGGCGAAGGTACTCCGGATCCTGCACGTCCTTGAGGGCGCTGAGATCCACCTTCGGGGCGCCGGCCGGCAAGGTCAGCTGGAAGGCCCGCGCCTTGTCCATCCATTGCTGGGGGGCCGTGCCGCTGGCGCGAATGCCGCTCGCGTCCTGGGCCAGGATGACCGTCGGCGGCGGATTCAGGGTCGCCTGCAGCCGCTTCAGCATGATGGCCGGATGCAGCGCCTGGTAGGGTTCCCAGCGGCCGCTGACGCGTGCCGGGTCCAGACGGGCCTGTGCCAGCAAGGCCTCCGGCTGCGTGGCCAGCGGGTCGCGCAGGCCCGACACCAGCCACTTTCCATCGCGGCGTTCGGCCCCCGTCACGACGATGCCGGGCTGATCCTGCAGCGCCGAGACATAGGCATCGACGCGCTGGCGCTCGATGACCCGCCCGGTGATCCAGTAGCCCAGCACCGCCAGCAGGGCCAGCGGGATCATCCAGAGCAGCGGCGACTTTTTCTTGTGCGTCTCGGCCACCTGGGACAACAAGCAGGGCCGCAGGCGGTCCGCGGCCTCGTCGAAGGGCGTGGTGTCGCCCTGGAATTCATCGAGCGCCGTGTGCAACTGGTCGTGGACGGAGCCCAGCGTATCGCCCAGGCGCGCGCGCAGCATGGCCGGCGGATTGCCATGGATCACCGCGGCGAGAAAGGCCGACGGCCCTTCCTCGCACCACAGCAGCAGGTCGCCCAACCGCAGGCTGTCGATGCTGCGGCCGCTCGCGCCGCCGGTCCCGGATTCGTCGAAGGAGTCGCGCACGAAGTCCTGGATCGCCGAGAGCATCGCCGACACCAGCTGCGGGTCGCGCGTGGTCGCGTCGTCCCTCGCCACGTGCGCCAGCAGCAGGCCGGTCTTGCGATGGATCAGGAACAGGTGCTCGACGCTGAAAACGGCCGTGTGCCGCATCACGACGTCGGCAAAGGTGCTGCCGCTGCGCCAGGCCTCGATGCGCCACTTGAGGCCGCGCCACGACAGGCTGTGCTTGAGGGCCTGGTTCAGAGATTGCAGCGTGCCCTCGAGGGTCTCGGCGATGGCCTTGCGGATCGCCGGCCCCATGACCGGATACAGGATGTCGACCATCGTGCCCGGGTTCTTCTGGATCGACGCCTGGGTCGCACGCTCGACGGTGGGCGCGATCGACTGGCCGAGGCGGTCGCCCTGCGTCGCCGCCAGCGCAAAGGCGGCGGGCAGCACCGCGCCCACCGCATCGGCGAACTCGCGCGGGTCGTCGAACTTCTGTTGCAGCCGCGCCAGCGCCACCTGCTCGCGCTCGAACAGCACGCCGCGCATCGCCTCCAGCCGCGGATCGTCGTCCAGGCGGCTCGGCAGCTTCGCCGCCACGTCCGGATCGACGCAGCGCGCCAACTCCAGCAAGAGCGCGGCGAGCCGTGCGTTCGGATCCTCTTCGGAGGCGCCTCCGGGCACGCGCGTCGCGGCCAGCGACAGGCGTGCGTTCACCGCGCCTCCGTTGCGGCGCCCGCGCGAACCAGCCCCACCGGCGCGCTGTCCGCGCGACTCAGCCGGCGTGGCCGTTGCTGCCCTTGGGCGCGGCGTCCTGGTTCAGGCATTTGGCGATCTCGACAAACAGTCCGGCGAGCAGGTTGCGATCGGTCTTGACGTTGCTGAGCTCGGCGAACATCCGCTCGGTGGTGGCGCGGGCGTCGTCCTGGCGCTTGCGCATCTCGTCGCGCAGCACCTGGACCTCGTGGCTCAGGCGATCGGTGAACTCCCGCTCCTGGCGTGCCAGCTGGTCGGACACCTGGGCCAGGCGCTTCTCGAGCGCCTGCGTGTGATCGCGCAGGCTGCGCTCCAGCTCCTTGTCGGCATCGGCGCGCAGATCCTTCTCCTCGCGGAACTGGCCGGCGACCGATTCGAGCTGCTTCTTCATCGTCGATTCGAGGCTGCTCAGGCTGCGCGACGACTCGGCCTCGATGTCGCGCATCCGTTGCTGGAAGCGCTCCTCGAGAATGGCGAAGCGCTTGTCGTAGTCCTGCATTTGGTTGCCGAACAGCAACTCGCGCATCTTGTCGACGCCCGAACTCTCGCCGGCGCCGTTGGGTTGCCCCGCAAGGGCCGCCTGAGCCGCCAGTGCGCCCTGGGTGTCGATGCTGAGTGAGGGTTTGGCTGTGGATGCCATGGAGACGTCTCCTCGGTGGGTGGATGGATGGGTGGGTGGTTGGCCGATCGGGCGCTGCAGGGCGGTCAGGATGGCGCGGTCGCCCGGAACAGCAGCGTCAGGCAATTGCGTCCGTCCTCGTGGCGGTAACTGAGGCCGTCGGAGAAGCGCCGGACGATGGGGATGCCCCAGCCACCGATTCGGGCGTCCTGGATGCTCGTGGCCGGTGCCGGTTCGGGGACCAGCCGCGGGTCGAACTCGCTGCCCTCGTCCTCGACTTCCAGCGCCACGTCCTCGCCTTGCCAACCCAGGCGCAGGCGGATGCTCTGGGTGCCGTGGCCGCTGGCGTGGGTCATGATGTTCGTGACCACCTCGGTGGAGCAGAGATCGAGGTTCAGCACGACCCTGGCAGGAAGCCTCTGGCACTCGGCCCAGTCGTGCACCCAGGCGCTGACACGCGCGAGTTCGTTCAACTCGCTGCCAACGGTGAGGGATGCCCGGGGCTCCCCGCCGGAGGGGGACATCAGCGGCTTTCGGCGGCGGCCGTCAGCGCGCTGCAGGCCGTTTCGACGTCGGGGTACACCGGGATGATCGTGTCGATACCTGCCATCTTGAGCACCTCCGCCACAAGGGGTTGCGGGTTGGCCAGGGCCATCACGCCGCCGCGGGACGACTGGGCCCTCGCATTGACGACCAGCGTCCGGATGCCGATGGACGCCAGGAACGACACTTCGGACAGATCGACCACGGCGAGCAGCTTTCGGCTCGCCACGAGCTCCGACAGGCGCAGGTTGATGTCATGCCCGCCAAGGCTGTCCATGCGCCCGACCAGACTGATCTTCTCGACGCCGTCGGCCAGTTGCTCGCTTCTCAGGTCCATACGCTCTCCGCTCGCTGCCGCAAACACTGCCTCGCCCGCAAGTTCTTGTTTTTAAAAGAAAACAAGAATGTCTGTCAGACAAAAGCTAGTACCTTTTTCTAGCTTACGCCCAATTTGCGGCCTCGTCGACAACCGGCCCTCCACAAGCCAATGGACAGGCTCAGCGGTCCTTGCGCGCCGGCACGTTGCCCAGTGCCTCGACCAGCCGGTCGACCCGGATCGGCTTGGTCAGGTAGTCGTCCATGCCGGCTTCCATGCACATCTCCTGGTCGCCCTGCATGGCGTTGGCGGTCATCGCCACGATGCGCGGCCGTTGGTGGGCCTCGAGCAGCATGCAGATCTGCCGCGTGGCGTCGAGCCCGTCGAGCTCGGGCATCTGCACGTCCATCAGCACCACGTCGTAGGTCTGGCGCTGCACCGACTCCACCGCCTCGATGCCGTTGGAGGCCAGGTCGGCCCGGTAGCCCATCTGCTGCAGCAGGCGCAGCGCGAGCTTCTGGTTCACTGCGTTGTCCTCGGCCAGCAGGATCCGCAGCGGGTGGCGCGTGGCCATCGTCGGGTCGAGCCGCGGCTTGGCAATGCCGCCGTCCACGGGCCTGGCGGCCGCCTCGCGTGCGAGCAGGCTGACCAGCGTGTCGAACAGCTGCGACTGGTGGATCGGCTTCGACAGATAGGCGTTGAACAGCGATTCGGCGTCGCCCGCTTCGCGCCGGCCCAGTGAACTGAAGAGCACCAGCGGCAGCGTGGCGTGGTTGGCGCGGATGCGCCGCGCCAGGTCGACGCCGTCCATCTCGGGCATGTGCATGTCGAGGATCGCGAGGTCGAAGCGCTCGCCCTGCTCGAGCCAGCGCAAGGCTTCGGCCGGCGACTCGGTGTCGCGCGAATCCATGCCCCATCGGCCGGTCTGGAGCGCGAGCACGCGCCGGTTGGTGGCGTTGTCGTCGACGATCAGCAGGCGCTTGCCCTGCAGTTGGACCTGCACGCCGGTGACGACGCGGCGCTTGCTCGGCGGCGTGTGGGCGATCGACACTTCGATCGTGAAGAAGAAGGTCGAGCCCCTGCCCGGGCCGTCGCTCTCGACCCACATGGTGCCGCCCATCAGCTCGGCCAGCCGCTTGCTGATGGCCAGGCCCAGGCCGGTGCCGCCGTACTTGCGCGTGGTGCTCGAGTCGGCCTGCGAGAAGGACTGGAACAGCCGGCTCTTGCCCTGCGGCGTCAGGCCGATGCCGGTGTCGCGCACGGCAAAGGTCAGGTCGAGCCGGCCGCTCGCCTGGGCCTTGGCGCTGACCGTCAGCACCACCTCGCCGGCCTCCGTGAACTTCACCGCATTGCTCAGCAGGTTCAGCAGGATCTGCCGCAGCCGCGTGAGGTCGCCCATCACGCCGATCGGCACGTCGCACTCGAACACATAGGCGATGTCGAGCTTCTTCTCGGTGGCACGGGTGCTGATCAGGTCGAGCGCCGACTCCACGCAGTCGCGCAGGTCGAAGGGATGCGACTCGATGTCCATGCGCCCGGCCTCGATCTTCGAGTAGTCCAGGATGTCGTTGATGATGGTCAGCAGCGCGTCGCCCGAATCGCGGATGGTCTCGACGTAGTCCTGCTGCTCGGCGTCGAGCCGGGTGTCGAGCAGCAGGCCGCTCATGCCGATCACCGCGTTCATCGGCGTGCGGATCTCGTGGCTCATGGTGGCCAGGAAGGCGCTCTTGGCCTCGTTGGTGGCCTCGGCGGCGGCCCGCGCTTCCTTGGTCTCGTTGAACAGGCGCGCGTTCTGGATCGCGATCACGGCCTGGTCGGCGAAGGTCTCGAGCAGCTTGATTTCCTTGTCGGCGAACGCCTTCGGCGGTTGGCGCGCGACGTGGATCGAGCCGATGTAGCGGCCCTCCCACGCCAGCGGGGCGATCATGATCGCGTAATTGCCCATCTGCCCGGCGACCTCGCGCATGAACGCCGGCAGGTTCGGCTCGGCGAGCGCGTCCGGAATGTGGAGCACGTCGGGTCCGGCCATGGCGACACCGATGGGCGAGTGGTCGATGGGGCGCGGATAGAAGCGTTCGAGCGTTTCGCGGGCCGAGCCGCGATGCGCGCCGAGGTGCATCATCCCGTCGTCGCCGACCAGTGAAATGCCCAGCTGCGTGCCGGCGAACAGGCGCTGGCAGCTCTCCAGGATCTTGTCGAACACGGGTTGGGCGTTCTCCATCGATTCGCTGATGACCTGCAGCACGTCCGCCGTGGCGGTCTGGCGCTCGAGTGCCTCCCGGGTCTCATGGATCAGCCGCACGTTCTCGGTCGCGATCACGGCCTGGTCGGCGAACAGCCTGAGCAGATCGATCTGCCGTTGCGGCGTCTTGCCGGGTTCCGGCCAGGCGGTGGTGATGGCGCCGATCGGCACGCCGTCCTTGAGCATCGGCGCGGCGATCATGCGGCGCCGGTTGCCGGTGCTCGCCAGCCGGTGGTCGTAGTCCGGGTCCGACCCCGCGTCCTCGGTGCAGAGTGCCCTTCGCTCGAGGATGGCGCGGCCGTTCATCTGGCGCAGGTCGGGCGGCGCCGGCCACAGCGCGCGCGCCGCCACCAGCGCCTCTGCGGACCAGTTGCGGGTCGCGGCCAGCTGGACCTGGCGGCCATCGAAGGTGAAGATCGCGGCCGTCGGGCCTTCGAACAACCACATGGTGCAGTCCAGGATGGCCTCGAACACCGGCATCACGTCGGTGGGCGACTCGCTGATGACGCGCAGCACGTCGCTGACGGCGGTCTGGGACTCCAGGGACTCGGTCAACTCCGCGGTGCGCTCCTCGACCTTGTGCAGCGCCACCTGCGTCTCGTTGAACAGCCGCGCGTTCTGGATCGCGATGACGGCCTGCTCCGCGAAGGTCTTGAGCAGCGCACGTTCGCTGGGCCGGAACGGACCGACCTCCATGCGCTGCATGCTCAGGATGCCGATGCCGCGGCCTTCCCAGATCAGCGGCGCCGCCAGGTTCGCATAGCTCGACCCGATGTGCTCGGCGTTGAGGCGCAACACCGGCGGCGCCGAGGCATCGTTCAGGACATCGGCGAACTCCACGAGATCGCCGCTCTGGAAGGAGAGTTCGGCCGAGGTGCCGGCCAGCGCCATCGGGTAGTTCGACTGCATCGCCGCCGCGAGCTCGGCCAGGCGCTTCTCGCTGATCGCGGCGCGGCCGGCCGCGGTCATCAACCAGCGCGTCAGCGCAAGGCGCCCCTCGGCGTCGACCATCAGCAGGGCGAAGGAACTGCCGTCGAACAGGTGCTCGCAGCATTCGAGGATCTTGTCGAACACCGGGCCGGGGTCGGCCAGGGAGCTGCCGATGACCTGCAGCACCTCGGCGGCCGCGCGCTGGTGGGCCAGCGCCTCCTGCATCTCGCGGCCGTGGCGTTGCGTCTCGTCGAACAGGCGCGCGTTCTCCAGCACGAGGCCCAGGCTCGCTGCCACCGTTTCGAGCAACCGGATCTCGTGCGGCCCGAAGGCGTATTCGCGTTCGTGGTTCTGCAGCGCGATGATGCCGAGGGCGCGGTCGCTGCCGATGATTGGAACGGCAGCGATCGAATGGGCCCAGTCGGTTCCGGGGGCGGGACGCAGGCCGACCCGGGTCTGTTCCTCGCGCGTGTTGGTCACGCCGGCCTGGCGCGTGTGCAGCATGCGCGCCAATGGCTCGTCCGGCTTCAGGGGCCGTGCCGGCGGCTGCGGCAGGGGCACGTTGTGTTCGTAGCGGTACAGCACCTGGACCAGGTTGCTCTTGTCGTCCCACCAGACGATGTTCAGGTCGCCGGTATCGAACAGCTCGCGCAGCCTGTCGCCCACCAGCTGGATGATGGCCTGGAAATCCAGCTTGGCCGCGATGCCTTGCTGGATGCCGTTGATCAGTGTCAGTTCGTCGCTGCGCTGCACCAGCGCGCCCTTGCACTCGGCCAGCTCGCGCTGGAGGCCCTCGCGGGCACGGGCGTGGGCCAGGGCCCCGCCGGCCTGCCGAGCCAGCGTGGCCAGCAGGTCGCGGTGCATCGGGTCGAAACGGCCCAGCGTGCCTTCGACGTCGGCATAGAGGTAGCCGAGCAGTTCCCGCCGGGCGACCAGCGGCGCGATCAGACAGGATCGCTGTTCGGCCGCCGTGGCGCCCTCGGGCCCGTGCCGCAGGCTCGGCTTGCGGGTGCGGCGGGTTTCGCCGAGCCAGGGTGTGATGGCGCAGAGCAGGTCGCCGGCGTCCTCGGCGGCCGGCAGCATCGCGCCGGCGCTGCGCAGGCCGGCCTCGGTGTCGAGCACCAGCAGCACGCGCTGGGCGCCGACGAGCCGGGCGGCTTCATCGACCAGCAGGTCGAAAAACTCGCTCGCGCTGCCCGGCGTGTTCAGTCGCAGCCCGGTGTCGACCAGCCGCTCGAACGGGTCGCGCACCACACGGCCCGCGCGCGGCGCGTGCTTCGACAGGGGGCGAGACCGGGACTCAGCCATAGGGCATATGCCTTCAGCGATCAACAGGTTGATGCGCGATCGGCGCACCACGGCGTGGAGTCTAGCGGCGAAGATGGAATCCCTGCATGCCGGTGCTCGCCCCTTGACCTTTTTCGAACACAAAGGGTTTATCCGGCGGGTGACTTTTGAGAGGCGCTGCGGAACAATCCCTGCAAGATTCAATTCGCTCAAGAGGAAAGAACAAATGCGCAAGCCCAGGATAAGCAGCCCCGTCGCGTTGGCCGCAGCAGCGTTGCTGCTCGCCGGGTGCACGACCACCGGCACGGGCAGCGGCGACATCGTGCAGAAGGGTCAGCCCGACAAGCCGGTGCCGTTCTCCTGGAAGAGCACCGACGGCGGCATCACCGGCACCATGACGGCGACGCTGCCCACGGCCACCTACCAGGGGCCTTTCCTGCAGATCACGCAGCAGACGCAGAGCGAGGCCATGGCGCCGATGTGGGGCGGCGGCTGGCCGGCGGGCTGGTCCGACTGGTCCTACTGGGGCTACGGCAGCGTCGCGGGCATGGGCGGCATGGGCATGATGCCGGGCTTCGATCCGGTGCAGTTCGCCACCGTGTACAGCGGCAAGGTGATCGCGAACCTGAAGAGCCCGCAGGGTGGCCTGATGCGCTGCCGGCTGCACATGCTGCGGCCGCAGCAGGGCATGTCGGGGGGTGGCACCGGCGAGTGCCAGATCCGGGGCGGCGCCACCATCCAGGCCAACTTTTGAGGCAGGCTTTGACAGTTCGGCAATCCTTCACCGCCGTGCAGGTGAAGCTGGTGCTCGAGTCCTATGAGCTGGGCCTCGCGTGCCGCAGCGAGGCGATGCAGCTGCTGGACGCCTGGACCCGTCTGGGCACCTTCTCGGCCGATCAGCGCAGCGCTGTCGACGCCCTCTTCGCGCTCGGCTACGACGACATGATGCGCGGGCTGCACGACGCCGCCGACGGGCCCGAGTCGCGCGCCGTCGTTCGCGCGGAACTGATCCGCAAGCTGGGCTGAGATGCAGCAGAGAAGAAATGACAGCGGCGTCCTCAATTTCTATCTCCTGAAGTGCCTGGTCGCGCTGGTCGACCAGTCGCATGTCTCGCGCGCCGCGGATGCGCTGTCGATCAGCCAGCCCGCCATGAGCCGGGCGATGAGCCAGCTGCGCGCGGTCACCGCCGATCCGATCCTCGTGAAGGGGGGCACCGGGCTCATCCCCACCGCCAAGGCGGTCCAGCTGCGAGAGTTCGCCGAGCGCATCCTCGGCGAGATGAGCGAGCTGCTGGGCCATGCGGTGGCCTTCGACGCCGAGCGCACCAACTACCTGTTCCGGATGGTCGCGACCGACTACCTGGAATGCCTGTTCATGGACCGCCTGGTGCAGCACCTGGGCACCCGCTATCCAGGCATCTCGATGTCGGTGCGCCACCCGGTCCACCCTTCGCAGTTCAACAAAGTGCTGGAGGCCGGCGAAATCGACTTCGCGGTCGGCATGCTGCCGACGAGCCTGCGCGAACTGCGCCACCGCCTGTTGTTTCGCGACCGGATCATCTGTGTGGCGCGCGCCAGCCACTGGGCCGTCGGCAGGACGCTGTCGCCGCCCGAATTCGCCGCCCTCGAGCACGTCGTGATCATGCCGAACACGGTCAACTGCTTCGGCGAGGCGGTCGACCAGGCGCTGGCTGTCCAGGGCCTGCAGCGCAATCGGCGCTTCGTCACGCCGAACTACCTCACGGCACCGCACCTGCTCGAAAGAACCAATATGGTGGCGCTGCTGCCGCAGTCGCTGGCGGACCGCTTCCGCGACCGCTTCGGACTGGCCGAACTTCCATTGCCGATGGAACTGCCGGATTTCGAGGTCTACATCTCGTGGCACGACCGCACCCATCGTCACGCCGCGCACATCTGGTTTCGCGACCAGGTGATGCGCAGCCTCGATTTCAAGGCGCAGGGCCCGGATTGGGCTTACGCCTAGATACTTCAATGCATGAAGTGGATAGTGTTCATCCATTCGTAGCATGGACAAGCTCGGGAGGACTCCCAATACTTGGGCATCACCGTTGATTCGGCAATCGACAGCCGCCGTCGGAACGGCGCCTGGATGAATTGCCATCTTGCCTATGTCTCGTACGATCCGAACCGTTGATGACCTTGCCCAATTGCCAGACACGGAATTGCTCGCCTGCTTCGGCGCCCTTCGGACCGCGATCCAGGAATCCAGGCGCCAGTACGCGGACGCGCTGCGCGACTGCCTGATTCCGCCCGGCTCCCCGTTCGAGTTTCATTCCTTCGACTGGCGTCCCAGAGGCTCCCAGCGTTTCAGCATGCCGGCTCAACTGAGCCCCGAAACACCGATCGACGAGATCTCCATGCGGTCGGCGGCCCGGGATGCCTTGAGGAATCTGAGCATCTTCTGCATCGACGACCTGTCGGCGATCAGCGAACAGGAATTGTTGAACGAGGAGGCGATCGGGGCGAAGACGGTGGGTCGCCTGCGCGAGGCGCTGGCGCGCGTGGGGCTCGATTTTCTGCCGAACGCCACGGCGCTTCCGAGCCCGGGCCGCTGCGCCGGGAGCACTGCGACCGCCAGCACCGCGACCGGAAGGCGGGCGCAGCCCGCCGTCAACGGCAGGCCGCCGCTCGTGGAGGTGCCAAAGTTGCTGGGCGAGCAGGCACGCCCGGCGCGCGACACCAGCGCCAGCGAGAACATGGACTGGATGGGCTTGTATGCCTACCCTTCGCAACTGCTGAGGCTGCAGCCGGGCGATGCCGGCGTCTTCGTCTGCCCGCCGGCCTGGCGCGGACGCCTCGGCACGGTCTGCGGCGTCTGGATCAAGGGAAACACCGACTGGGCCGAAGGCTTCCCACCCGGAACGCCCTGGAAGGAAGTGTTCTGGACCGAGGCCCACGTCGACGGCCTGAAGGCGGTGCGGGCGCCGCGGCCCGGGCAGTCGATCAAGGGGCCGTCCCGGCAGTTCGTGTTCGCCCCGCGCGCCGCCGTCGCGCTGCCCGAGCCAGGGCTTCCCGGACTCGACCAGGTGGTCTCGCTCTGGCGGAGGCCGGCCCAGGCCGGTGAAGGGCGCCGGCTCGACTCTCGACGGAAGCTGGCCATGGATGGATGACCAGGCTGCGTCCGGCTGACAGGTTCGTCCGCGGCCATCCTGTGATGGCCGGCACGAGAAGTCATACTCTCGCGCCATGTCCCTCACTCTCCTGCTTGTGCAACTCACCGTGATCCTGGTGCTTGCCCGCGCCTGCGGCCTGGTGCTGCGGGCTTTCGGGCAGCCCATGGTCATCGGCGAGATGGCGGCCGGCATCCTGCTCGGCCCGGTCGTCTTCGGGGCCCTGTTCCCGCAGTGGCATGCGCAGCTGTTCCCGCCGGCCTCGCTGGCCAGCCTGTCGTCCCTGGCGATGATCGGCGTGGTGCTGTTCATGTTCATCGTCGGCGCCGAACTGCGGGCACCCAGCGGCATGGGGGCGCAGCTCAAGGCGGCCGGCTGGGTCGGCGTCTCCAGCATGGTGCTGCCGATGATCCTGGGCCTGGCGATCGCACCCGTCCTTCATCCTTCGCTGGCACCGGAAGGCGTGGCGTTCTGGCCCTTCGCGCTGTTCCTCGGCGTGGCGCTGTCGATCACGGCATTTCCCGTGCTCGCGCGCATCCTCAAGGACCGCAACATGACGCGGACGCCGGTCGGCCAGCTGTCCCTGGGCGCGGCCGGCGTGGTGGATGCGCTGGCGTGGGTGCTGCTGGCGATGGTCGTCGCGCTGGCGAGTTCGGGTGCGGGCTTCGGCGGCTTTTTCAAGATCGCCCTCGGGCTGGCGCTGCTGGTGGCTGCGGTCCCGCTGATCGTGCGGCCTCTGCTGGCCTGGCTGCTGCGCGTGCATGCGCCCGACGGCGTGCCTTCGCCGATGGTTCTGGCCGCGCTGCTGATCGGCCTGTTCGCCTGCGCGACGATCACCGAGTGGCTGCACCTGCACGCCGTGTTCGGCGCCTTCCTCTTCGGCATCAGCCTGCCTCGGGACGATCGCCTGCTTCGCGCCCTGGTCGAACGGATCGAGCCGCTGTCGGTCGTGGTCCTGATGCCGATCTTCTTTGCGCTGGCCGGCCTGGGGACCACGTCGGGTGCATTCGCCAGCGCCGGCCTCGGCGCCCTGGGCCTGATCCTGCTGGTGGCGACGGCCGGCAAGATCATCGGCGGTGCGGCCGGTGCCAGGGTCTGCGGCTATGGCTGGCGCGAGAGCCTGGCCACCGGAGCGCTCATGAATTCCCGGGGCCTGATGGAACTGATCGTCATCAAGGTCGGCCTCGATGCCGGCCTGATCGGTCCCGAGCTGTTCACCATGCTGCTCGTCATGGCCCTCGTCACGACCGCGGCGACCGGCCCGCTGCTGGCCCTGATCGGCCGCCGCAGCGGCGAGTCCGTCGACGGTGCGGCCAGCCATTGACGGCGCGGTTCGCGGCCCCGGCACAATGCGGGCCGCATCAAGTGAATTCAAAAGGAGCTTCGAGGTCATGGAATCAAGGCAGGAATGCGATGTGCTGGTGATCGGCGGCGGGCCGGCCGGCTCGACCATCGCCACGCTGCTCGCGCGCCAGGGGCGGCGCGTCGTGCTGCTCGAAAAAGAACATCACCCGCGCTTTCACATCGGTGAATCGCTGCTGCCGGGCAACGTCGAACTCTTCGACAAGCTCGGCGTGCGCGACCAGGTCGACAAGATCGGCATGCCCAAGTTCGGCATCGAGTTCGTGCCGCCGGACCTCGACTACCGCAGCTACGTCGATTTCTCCGAGGGCTGGGATCCGTCCAAGGGATCGGCCTGGCAGGTGCGCCGCTCGGAACTGGATGAGCTGCTGTTCCGCCACGCGGGCAAGGAAGGCGCCCTGACGCTCGAGGGCGCCAAGGTGCGGCAAGTGGATTTCGACGACGCCGGCGCGACGGTGCAGGCCGTGCTCGACGACGGCGACCCGCGCAGTTGGCGGGCACGCTTCGTGGTCGACGCCAGCGGTCGCGATACCGTGCTGGCCAGCAAGTTCAAATGCAAGAACAAGAACGCCGACCACAACAGCACGGCGCTGTTCGGCCATTTTCGCAACGCGCGGCGGCTGGAGGGCCGGCGCGAGGGCAACATCAGCATCTGCTGGTTCGAGCACGGCTGGTTCTGGTTCATTCCGCTCGCCGACGGCACTACCAGCGTCGGCGCGGTCTGCTGGGCCTACTACCTGCAGGCGCGCGACAAGCCGCTGAAGGATTATTTCTACGACACCATCGCGCTGTGTCCGGAACTGCACGACCGGCTGAAGGATGCGACGCTGGTCGACGACCGGGTGCACGCGACCGGCAACTTCTCGTATTCGAGCACGCATGCCGCCGGCGAGCGCTACCTGATGGTGGGCGACGCCTTCACCTTCATCGACCCGATGTTCTCCTCGGGCGTGTTCCTGGCGATGCAGAGCGCCTTCGATGGCGCCGAGCTGGTGGCGACGGCGCTGGACCGGCCGGCCGAACTGGCGCCGGCACGCCGGGCGCTCGAAAAGCGCATGCGGGTCGGACCGCGCGACTATTCGTGGTTCATCTACCGGGTCACCAACCCGACGATCCGCGACATGTTCATGCACCCCAACAACGTCTTCAAGGCCAAGCAGGGCCTGATGTCGCTGCTGGCGGCCGACATCCACCACGGGGCAGCCTACCGCCGCTCGCTGTGGATGTTCAAGGTGCTGTATTACTTCATCTCGGTGGTGAACTGGCGCCGCAGCTATGCCGGCTGGAAACGGCGGCGCGACAACATCCGCGACTGGGGTCCGCTCAAGGGCGAGACCGTCCTGAAGGCCGACTGACCGTGCGCCGGCACGGCGCACCCGTCAGGACGCCGACGTGCTCAGGAGCGAGGCCGCGATCGTCCACATCAGCAGCGCCACCAGCGCATCGAGCAGGCGCCAGGCCTGCGGGCGGGTGAACAGCGGGCCCAGCAGCCGGGCCCCATGGCCGAGCGCAAGGAACCAGGCGATGCTGGCGCCGGCGGCGCCGGCGCCGAAGACCCAGCGGCCGCCCTCGGGCTGCTGCGCCGAGACCGCGCCCAGCAGCACCACGGTGTCGAGCCAGCAATGCGGGTTGAGGTAGGTGAAGGCCAGGCAGGCGGCCAGCGCCGAACGCAGGCTCATCGGCGCCGCCGATGGCAGTGCCATTTGCCCGCCCCTCCAGGCGCGGCGGGCCGCGAGGGCCCCGTAGGCCAGCAGGAAGCAGGCGCCGCCCCAGCGCGCCAGTGCCAGCAGCGGGGCGCTGGACTGCACCAGCAGCCCCAGGCCGGCGACACCCAGGGCGATCAGCAGCACATCGGACAGGGCGCAGACCAGCACCACCTCGCGCACATGCTCGCGCTTCAGGCCCTGGCGCAACACGAACGCGTTCTGCGCGCCGATGGCGACGATCAGTGCGGCCGACGTGAGGAATCCCTTGGCAAAGATCAGGTACATGGCTCGACGGTAGCGCGCCGTGCTGGTTCAATCAAACTCATCTTTCTACATTCGCATCAGAATTTTTCATATGCAGATCGACTCACGGCAACTGGCCGCCTTCGCTGCCGTGCTGCGCGAGGGCAGTTTCGATGGCGCGGCGCGCGTGCTGCACATCACGCCATCGGCCGTCAGCCAGCGCATCAAGGGCCTCGAGGAGCGGATGGGGCGCGTGCTGCTGCAGCGCAGTTCGCCCTGCGTCGCCACGCCGGCCGGGCAGGCCCTGCAGCGGCACGCGCAGCAACTGCAATTGCTGGAGGCCGACGTGCTGCGGCCCTTCGGCCTCGGCTTGCCGGACCCGCAACGGCCTGATGAATCAGGGCCTCCTGCACTGCCGCTGGCCCTGGCGGTCAATGCCGATTCGCTGGCCACCTGGTTCGTGCCGGCGCTGGCCGCCGTGCAGGCCGCGCACCCGGTGGCCTTCGAGCTGCATGTGGAAGACCAGGATCACTCCAAGCTCCTGCTTCGCGAAGGCCGCGTCATGGCGGCGGTCACCTCCGAGCCCCAGCCGGTGCAGGGCTGCGTGGCCGAGCCCCTGGGGGCGATGCGCTACGTGGCTGTCGCCAGCCCGGCGTTCATGGCGCGGCACTTCGCGCACGGCGTCGACGCCGTATCACTGGCCGCGGCGCCGTGCAGCGTGTTCAACGCCAGGGATTCGCTGCAGGCGCGCTTCATGCGCCGACTGACGCGCAAGAAGCTGGCGCCACCGATGCACCAGGTGCCGAGCACCCACGGCTTCGTGCACGCCGCGTTGCAGGGCCTGGGCTGGGGGATGAATCCGCAGGTGCTGGTGGGCGGCCTGCTCGCGAGCGGCGACCTGGTCGAACTGGTGCCGGGGGAGGGCCTCGAAATCGCCTTGTACTGGCAGCACTGGCGCATCGAATCGGAGGTGCTGCGCGGGCTGACGGGCGCGGTGCATGCCGCGGCCGCCGCCATGCTGGTGCCGGCCTGATGCGTCCCCGCGTCTGCTGCGCTATTGCCCGACGACCGACCAGCCCGCCTGCTGGTTGGTCTTGTCGTTCTCGTATTCCCAGCGCGTGCCGCAGGCGTCGCAGCGGTAGCTGGTGACGTTGACGATATGGCCGTCGCCGCGCTCTTCCTTGCGGCTGGACTGTTGCACGAGCTCGGCGTGCCCGGGCGCACGGCGCCAGTTGCGCTGGATGCCGGCACATGACGCGCAGAGCACCATCTTCTTCAATTCGGCCTGTCGGTTGGACTCGTTCGCCATGGGCTTGTGCTCTCTCTGGGTGGTTCGCTCGGTCGGCGATGTTAGCGTGCGCGGGGTCGCCCCGGAGAGAAGGAGGAGGCGCCTGCTCAGCGGAAGTCCCTGAGTCCGGCGCGGATTCGCGCCCTGCGGATCGCGATGTCGGCACGCCGCTCGGCCGCGGACAGGCGCTCGATCTTGCGCTGCCTGTGCAGCCGCCACTGCTGCACGATGACCACGGCGCTGCAAAGGCAGGCAACGAGGAACGCGGCGACGGCCACGGTTGCCATGGCGAGCGCGGCAAGCTCCCAGCCGCGGTCGATGCCGCCACCCGCAGCCGAACGATCGCCGCCGACGAACAGGAAGATGGCAGCCACGGTGAACAGGATCCCGACGATGGCGGCGCCCTGCCGGGCCTTGCGCAAACCGGGGGATGGCAGCGGAATCTCGTCCAAGGGTGGAAGGTTCATGATCGCGGCAGGGCCATCATGGCGCGCCCGCAGCCGGCCCCGGGAAAGAAGATGCCAGTCTTGTTTCCGCGGCGCATCATCTGTTTCAGCGAGGCCCGCAGCCGACCCTCATTCGCACATTGTTTCAATGAGGACCGCACAATAGGGTGTCATGCGTTGTCGGTTTGTCATCCTCGGGCTTGTCTTGCTCGGCGCCGTCTCCTACGCCGAGGTGATCCGCTGCGCGGACGCGGCCGGCAACGTGAGCTATACCGATGGCGCATGCCCGTCGGGCGCCCGGGCCGTGGGGCGCGTGGCCGTGCCGGAACCCGCCCCGCCGGCGCCGGGCGGCGCTGAACCGGCGAGCCCATCGCCATCGCAGCGAGAGCGGGCGGAAGCCGCGGCGCGTCCGCCGCCGGCACCCTCGGGGCCGATCGTCATCGACGCGCGTGGCAGCCGCGGCGGCGATCCAGCCGTCGATTCGCGCTGGAGCGACAGTGGCGTCGATCCGATGCCGGTCGACGATGGCTATGGCTATGGCTATCCCGGCGGCGCCTATCGACGTCCGCCGCCGCGCGACATGCGGCCGCGAATCCGCCACTGCGACGCGGGCGGCTGCGAGGACCGGCAGGGCAACCGATACAACCGCTCCGGCCAGCTCGAGCGCTACCAGAGCCTGGACGGCAGGACTTGCCGGCCCGTGGGCACGACCACGATCTGCCGCTGAGCCGTCGGTGCCCCGCTACCTGGGGCAATCGCCGCCGACGGACGAGCTGCCGTCCTTGCACTCGGTCAGGATCGGCGCGCTGCGCGGGCGAGATGGCAAGGCCCCGGACTCCGGGCCGCGCTCGTGCTGGTACACGATCTTCTTGCTGCCGAGCTCGCAACTGCCGACCACCTGGCCTTCCACCGGTGCCGCGGCATCGATCGCGACGACCGCGAAGCGCAGCACGCCGGCGGCGGCGATCTTCGCCTCGATACGGGCGCGCAGGGCTTCGCAGTCTTCGGCGCCGCTGGCTGCGGTGGCTGCGGTGGCTGCGGTGGCGCAGGCCCACGCGATGGGAAACAGCCACAGTCTGTTCATGGTGCGAACCCTTTCGGAGAGGCAGGTCGGCCGGACATTCTGCCGGACCCCGAATCGGACCCGCTGCCCCGCCCAGCGTCGCTATCCCGGCCGATCACCCTTGAGGGTGATTCACTGCATCACGCTCATGCTGAACTGGCTCCGGGATGTTGGATCCTCGATTCATCGGCTCGTCCTCGACTCGGCTGCCTTGGTCGAGGCGGCATACCTCGGCCCGGGCAATGCGCTGCCTCCACCCGCCGGGAGCGGCTTGACAAGATGGGGCCAATGCATCGAGAGTGAGTCCCATCGCGTGTTCGCCCCAAGCGAAGATCAGGTGACCCAGTCGAGCATCCAAATGAAGACCCAGAGCCCATCCGCCGAGATCCATCGCCACAGCAACTGCCCTCGGGAGCACGGGTGAATCCGCTGCGATTCGGACTCATCGCCAACCGGGTGCACCGCCAGGGGGGCGATGGTGCGCTCATGACCTGGGCCAAGACCTGTGACGAAGGAATCCGCGCCCTCGACATGCGCCTGTTCGTGGTGGGGGGCGCGTACGACGCATTGATGAATGCGCAGATGTTGATGGGGTATCGATCGATGTTCCGATTGCCCTCGGGGGTCGAGGGGGGCGTGATGAGGCTGGCTTCTCGCATTGCGGGCGGGCTGAAGCCTGAAGATGAACTCGACGGCGTGATCTACCTGATCGATCCGGTCGATCCGTCGTCCCTCTATCCAGAGGCCCAGGCGCTGAAGCGCCAGTGCGTCATTCATGGCAAGCCATTCGTGTCCACCTCGGCCGGTGCGGTCGAGTGGATCGCCGTCGAACTGCTCCATGCGAACAAGGGCAAGGCGGAACTCCGGCTGCCACTGGCAGGCCAGACCGTCGCATTGATTGCACACGACGCGTTGAAGCAACGCATGGTGGATTTCGCCGCCCGACACTTCGACATCCTGTCCAGGTTCGCCGCGCGCGTGGGCACCGGCACGACCGGCGGGCTGCTCAACGAGATGGCGTGGTCTCGCGGATGGCCTGCAGGCCAACCCTGGGTCCAACGCCACCTGAGCGGACCCATGGGAGGCGATGCACAGATTGCGGAGCTGGTGCTGAACCGCGCCTGCAGCAAGGTGATCTTCTTCGAGGATCCGCATGTCGCACGCCAGCATGAGGCCGACATCCAACTGCTCGAACGAGCGGTTTGCACGGCTTCGAAGGACACCACGTGCTTCAATTCGCCGGCGATGGCTGAACGCTGGGCTGCGGCCGTGTCGCTGCAGCCAGCGCGCTGAAGACCCGCCGATGGACGCATGCGCTCGTTCGACCGAAAATAACCGGATGGACCTCACCGACCACAGCTTGAAGAGCCTGTTCGCACAACTCGGATTGCCGAACTCGAAAGGCGAAATCGACGCGTTCATCGAGCGGCACGGCCCGCTTCCGGGGGCCGTTCGGCTTGCTGATGCGCCATTTTGGACCGCGGGCCAGGCAGCGTTTCTGCGGGAAGAGATCAACGAAGATGCCGAATGGGCAGAGTTGGTCGATCAACTCGATGCGCTCCTGAGGCAATGACGCCCCGGAGGCCGGTCGCGGACGCCGCAGCTACGCCGGAGGGCTCGTCTCGACCCTGTGCGCATGCAGCGCCTCGAAAATCGGCGCGTCGCTGAAGCGAAACAGGTCGAGTGTCGTCGGCCCGGCGGGGTCGCAGTGCGCCGCGAAGGAAGACCACGACGGCACGACGAACATGTCGCCGCGCCGGACCGTCCACTTGTCTTCGCCCACCTCGACCGTGCCGCCGCCCTCGAAGACCTGGTAGACCGACGACCCGACTTCGCGCCGCGGCCGCGTGCCGGCCCCCTGCCTGATGCGGTGCATCTCGGTGCGAATGGTGGGCAGCACGTCGCGTCCGTTGGCCGGGTTCGTGAAGCGCACCGCCGCATGACCCGGGCTCAGCGTGGCGGGTTGGCCTTCATCCTCCAGCGCCAGCTGGTCGGCCAGGGCCCGGTCGGTGTCGATCCAGCGGTAGGCCAGCAGCGGCGTTGCGGCCGGCGGCTCCGGCTGCGACAGCGGGCGCAGGCCGGGGTGGCCCCAGAGGCGCTCCGAGCGCGAGCGCGCCGGCGTGGCTTTCTCGGCTGCGCTGACGTGTTCGCGCCCGAATTCGAAGAACTGCGACTCCGTGTAGTACGAGAAAGGGATGTCCAGTCCGTCGATCCAGGCCATCGGTGCGCTCGCCGCGTTGTGATGGGCATGCCAGTTCCAGCCGGCTTGCGGCAGGAAGTCGCCGCGCGACATGCGCACCGGGTCGCCGTTGACCACGGTCCACACGCCTTCGCCTTCGACCACGAAGCGAAACGCGTGCTGCGTGTGGCGGTGCTCCGGTGCGTCCTCGCCTGGCATCAGGTACTGGATCGCAGCCCACAAGGTCGGCGTGGCGAAGGGCCTGCCGCCGAGCGCCGGGTTGGCCAGGGCGATGGCACGTCGCTCGCCGCCGCGGCCGACAGGGACGATGCGCCCGGCTTCGCTCGCCAGCGCCACCAGGCGATCCCAGCGCCAGAGATGGGCGGCCGCCTTGCTGCGCGGATGCCGGGGCATCAGGTCGCCGATCTCCGTCCACAGCGGGACGAGCAGTTCGCGTTCGAAGCCGCGGTAGAGCTGTTCGAGCGCAGGGCTGGGCTCGGGTTGGCCCGGACCGGCGACGGCCTCGAGGCGCACGGGCGAGGGCTCGGTGTTGCCTGCCATGTTCATTCGGCCGGGCCGACCGTGAGCGCGATCTCGCCGACGCCGGCGATGCGGCCTTCGACGCGGTCGCCCGGCTGCAGCGGGCCAACGCCTTCGGGCGTGCCGGTGAAGATCAGGTCGCCGGGTTGAAGATGGTAGAACTTCGAGAGGTCCTCGATCAGCTCGGGGATGCTCCAGATCAGCTTGGAAAGATCGGAGCTCTGGCGTTCCCGCCCGTTCACGCCGAGCGCCAGCGCGCCGTGGTCCAGCACGGTGGCCGGCATGGGCACGACTTCCGACACCACCGACGACTGCTCGACGTCCTTGCCGAGGTCCCAGGGCCGGCCCTTGTCCCGGGCCACCAGTTGCAGGTCGCGCCGCGTCATGTCCAGGCCGCAAGCGTAGCCGTAGATCAGCCGGGCGGCGTCGGCGCGGCCGATGCGAAAGCCCGGGGCTCCGATGACGAGCACCAGCTCCATCTCGTGGTGGTAGTTTGCGGTTTCCGGCGGATACGGCACGGTGGCGCCGGATTCGACCAGGGTCGACGGGCTCTTGGTGAAATAGAACGGCACCTCGACGGTCTTGTCGACCGGACGGCCCATCTCGACGGCGTGGGCGTGGTAGTTGCGTCCGACGAAGAACAGGCGGTTGATGGGCAGGCGTCCGGTCTTGCCGCGCACCGGCAGCGAGGGAACGGGGGGAGGGGTCCAGAGGTAGGCAGAGGTCATGATTTTCAGCAGAGGGGTTGGGGATCCGGTCGGGCGTCGGGCCTCGATTCAAAGCTTGGCGAGCGGCACCTCGAGGTCTGCGAGCCGGTTCGGGTCGACGCGGGTGCGGCGTTCGATCAGGCGCCGCGCGAATCGCAGGTCCCGCGCCGCGTTGGGGCCCAGCGCCGCGACCACCTTGTCGGCGTCGAGGAAGAACATCACGAAGCTGTCGGAACCCCGGTCCCCGCGCACCACCACCTGGTGCGCGGGCGTCGGCATGCCGAAGATCTGCAGGTTGACGTCGTACTGGTCCGACCAGAACCATGGCAGCGGCTGATGATTCACCGCGATGCCGAGCGCGGCGCGGGCGGCGGCGATGCCCTGCTCCTGGGCGTTCTGCCAGGACTCGAGCCGCATCCGTCGGCCCGCCCATTCGCTATGCCAGGTCGCCACGTCGCCGGCGGCCAGGATGTCGGGGTCCGACGTGCGGCATTGCGCATCGACCCGCACGCCCGCCTCGCACGCCAATCCGGCCTCGCGCGCCAGCTGGTCGTTGGCGACCAGTCCGACACCGACGAGGACCGCATCGCAGGCCAGTTCGCGGCCATCGCCGAGCGTGACCGCCAGGCTCCCTTGCGTGTCCCGGGCCAGTCGCTCGACCTGCGCGCCGAGCTCGACGCGGACGCCGTGCGAGCGGTGAAGCCGCAGCAGGTAGTCGGAGATTTCCGGCGGAACGCTGCGCTCGCACAAGCGCCCCATCGCCTCGACGACGGTCACCTCCATCCCCTTCTTCCTGGCGGTGGCAGCCACTTCGAGGCCGATCCATCCGCCGCCCACGACCAGCAGCCGCTTGCCGGCGGACAGCGCAGCGCCGAGCGCCGTCGCATCCTCGATGCTGCGCAAGGTGAAGACGCCGGGCAGGTCGGCGCCAGGGACCTTCAGTCGGCGCGCCCGTCCGCCATTGCACAGGATCAACTTGTCGTAGTCGACGGGCTCCCCCTGTGTCAGGTGGAGCTGTTTCGCGGACCTGTCGATCCGGGTCGCGCCGACCTTCGGCCGCCAGTCGATGTCGAGCAGGTCGAAGGCTTCCTGTTTCACCAGGTAGGTGGACTCCGCGGGCGCTTCTCCCGAGAGCACCACCTTCGACAAGGGCGGGCGCTCGTAGGGCCGATGGGCTTCGTCGCCGATCAGGACGACACGTCCCTTGAAGCCTTCGCTTCGCAAGGTCTGCGCGGCCCAGCCGCCGGCCTGGCCGGCGCCCACGATCACCAGGGTCTCGGTCGTCATTTGGCCGCCACCGCGTTGCGGATCGTCGCGCCGGCATCCACGCTGTGCGTGACTGCCGAACGACCCGTGTGGATGAGCAGAGTCGCCACCGCCGCGAGCACGGCAGGGAGGGCGATCGCAACGAAATTCTGTTGCAGCGGAAGCGCCATGCCGACCAGCGCGCCGATCAGGATCGGCCCCAGCAGCGCGCCGATTCTTCCGACACCCAGCGCCCAGCCGATCCCCGTGCTGCGCACGGCCATGGGGTAGAACTGGCCGACGTAGGCCAGGTTCACGATCTGGGTCCCGATGGTGCAGGCGCCGGCGAGTCCGACCATCAGGAACAGCGCGGGCGTCGGCAGGGCCTGGCCCAGCAGCGTGATGGAAATGGCTGCAAGCACATACATGGCGACCAGCACGTACTTGATGGGCAGCCGGTCGGACAGCCACCCGCCTGCGATCGCGCCGATCATGGCGCCGAAGTTCAGCACCAGCACGAAGGTGAGTGCCGATCCCAGGCTGAAGCCTGCGCTGGCCATGAGCTTGGTGAGCCACGAACTGAGTGCGTACACCATGAAGAGGCACATCAGGAACGACAGCCAGAACATCAGCGTGCTGAAGCCGCGCCCTTCATGGAAGAGGTGCCCGATCGGCGTGCTGTCCGCCCGGTCTTCCTGCGGCAAGGCGAACTGGTCGTCGGACTGCGGTTTGTAGCTCGGGTCCAGGCGCGAGGCGATGTGCCGCAGTTCGTCGAATCGACCCTTCCTGATCAGGTAAGGCATCGACTCCGGGAACGATCGGAAGATCAGCGGGATCAGCAGCACAGGCAGGCCCGCGACGATGAAGACCGACGGCCAGCCCAGGCGCTCGATCATCCCCTTGCCGACCAGCGCCGCCAGCATGCCGCCGACGGAGTAGCCGCTGAACATCAGCGTGACCATCATGCTGCGGATCTTCAGCGGCGAGTACTCGGTCATCTGGGCGACCACGTTGGGCATCACGCCGCCGATGCCGACGCCGGCGATGAAGCGAAAGATGCTGAACATCACCGGGTCCCTGGCCAGACCCGCGGCGGCCGTGAAGACGCTGAACAGCGCGACGCAGATCGCGACCGCCCAGCGCCGCCCGATCCGGTCGGCGACGGTGCCGAGGAAGATGTTGCCGAACATCATGCCGAACAGCGCCGAGCTCACCATCAGGCCTGCGTTCGCGGGGGCGACATTCATGCTCTGCATGATCGCGGGCAGGGCAATGCCGACGACCGCGAGGTCATAGCCGTCGAAGATGATGATCAGCGCGCTCCAGAACAGCACCAGGCCGTGGAAGCGATTGAAGCGCGCCTTGTCGGCGAGCGCGTGGACGTCTATGTGGCGCATCGATGTCTCCAGGTAGGTCGATGAGAGAACCCTGGCGGGGGCAAGGATCCAAGCACTGTGGGGTGCCGGGGCATGCCGCGGCGACGCCTCGTGTTCCCGAGGTCGCCGAGCGGGTGGGAGCGGATCAGTCCAGCGCGAGAAACACGCGGCCGGCTTCGATCCTGACGGGGTAGGACCGAATCGCTTCGGTCACCGGCGCACAGGCGGGCTGCCCGTTGCGGACGTCGAACTTGCCCTGGTGCAAGGGGCATTCGATCTCGTGCCCCTCGAGGAAGCCCTCGCACAGGCGGGCGTGCCCGTGGGTGCAGATGTTGTCGGTGGCGTAGATCCGGCCCTCCACGCTGTACAGCGCGATGTCGCGGCCATCGACCACCATGCCGACCACGTCGTCTTCGGGCACCTGGTCCACAGGTGCGGCATCGGTCCATTGCGAAATGCTCATGGGGGGCCTCAGATCGGATAGATGATGGAGTTGGGGATCATTTCGCTGTCGTAGATGACTTGCCGCGAAGCGAACTTCAGGCCCTGCCCGGTGCGAACCACGGTGTCGATGTAGCGGCCGACGCTGAAGACGGAAGAAAGCTCGGAGAGCTTGGTGCGGAACACCGCGTAGTTGGCTTCGCATTCGAAGCGATCCGACCCGGCTTTCAGGACGCGCGGCGTTCCGACGACGTGGCGCTGGTAGTAGGGGTCGTGGAACAGCGTCTCGCGAATGCCGTAGACGCGATCCTTCAGCATGCCCTTGCTCTCGAACGACAGCGTGGCGAGCGGAAAGCCGCGTTCGTGGTTCTCGCGCGGCTGCAGGCGGTAGCTGCATTCGTCCGTGAAGAATTCCGGCCAGAGCTCCCACTGCCCGGCGCTGAGCACGTTGGCGTATTCGGCGTAGAGCTGGGTCAGCGCGAAGTAGTCCTGAAAGTCCATCTCAAGCCTCCATGACCTTGCGCCAGTAGGCGTACATGCCCCGAATCAGGGTCTCGGTGACCATGTGGTCCGTGTCGCCGACTTCGCGCCCGCCCAGTTCGGCGAGCGTGCGGTGGAACGGCTTCTGCTCGAAGCCCTTCTGAGACAGCTCGATGACTTCCCCGTCATCGGCCGACACGAAGCCCGCCGGACCGAAGAGGTTGGCCTGGCGCAGCCGCCGCTGCGTCATCGCGTCGTCGTCGTCCTCGAAGCCGAAGTGCGTCCAGACGAAATCGAAAGCCCCAGGCCCGCTGGGTTGAATGTGCCGCGTCGAGACGCTGTTGACCTGCTGCTGCAGGATCACGCTGGGGAACAGCGTCATCATCACCGCCGTCGGGCCGCCCCACCAGGGCTCGGGAACGATGTCGAGGAATCGGTCGTCGTGGAGCTGCATGCTCTCCTTGAAGCTCGAGACCTGGGTGACCTGATCGGCCTTGCCGCTCGAGCCCCGGGTCGAGATCATGGCGGCGTGCCGATGGTGCCGGTCCATCTTCAGTGCCGACTTGTTGTCGGCGCGCCAGAGCCCGAAGGTCACGAACCAGGTGTGCAGCAGGCCCGGGTGGTACGGGTCCTTGATGTTCTCCTGCATCAGCTTCCAGTTGCCGGGGATGCGCTGGCGGTTGTAGCCGAGGATCTTCAGCTTGCGGCCGTTGAACAGCCGATCGAAGCAGGCCCCGATTTCCGGGCCCATGAAGTCCTCCAGCGACTCGACATCGGGATCGAAGGACGCGAACACCACGCCACCGCGCGTCGCGACCTTCAGCGTGTTGAGGCCGTGGTCCGCCGGCTTGAAGTCGGCCGGCATCCCGCCGTTGATCTTGCCGTCCTGCTTGACGCCGCGGCGGAAGGGCACGCCCTGCAGATCGCCCTTGAGCGTGTAGTTCCACTGGTGGTAGGGGCAGGTGAATCCGCCGTCCTTCCGATTGCCGTGCCGCTCGCGGCAGAACTGCATGCCGCGGTGCGCGCACACGTTCTCGACGACGTTGATCGCGCCCTCGGCATCGCGGACCATGATGACGGAGCGCTCGCCGACCACCGTGCGCTTGAAGTCGCCGGCGTTCGGGATCTCGGCTTCCAGTCCCACGTAGCACCAGTGCCCGCGATAGAAGAAGCGTTCGAGTTCCCGGCGATGCTGATCGGCCTCCGTGTAGGCCATGAAGGGTATGCGGCTCGTGCCTTGGTCTTCCCAATGGATCTGCCGGGGAAAGACTGCTGTTGCGTCATCCATTCTTGTCTCCTGAGTCGTGGTGCCGGACGACCTGCGTCGTGCGGTTCCGGGATGATCGCCGCTGCGACGCCATGGTTCAATAGAATATGAAAAATAGTGCCTATTGATTTCACGAATGTGAGGCGAACATGGAACTCAAGGACATCGACCTCAATCTCCTGGTCGTCTTCCATCAATTGCTGGTCGATCGGCGGGTGTCGAAGGTTGCGACCAGCCTCGGGCTTTCGCAGCCGGGCGTCAGCAATGCCCTGGCGCGCCTGCGCAAGCTCACCGGCGACCCGCTGTTCTTCCGAACCCCCAAGGGCATGGAGCCGACCCCTTTCGCAGCGCAGCTCGCCGAGCCGACGGCGCGCGCGCTGCAGGTCATCCATGCGGCGATCAACCAGCGGGCCACGTTCGACCCCGCGACCTCGAAGCGCGCCTTCACGGTCGGGATGACCGACATCGGGGAGATCTATTTCCTGCCCAAGCTGATGAAGGAACTGGCACGCGTCGCGCCCGGCGTTTCGCTCAGCACCGTTCGCAACACGGCCGTCAACCTGCAGGACGAGATGGAAGCCGGCCATGTCAGCCTGGCGATCGGGTTGTTGCCGCAGCTCAAGGCCGGCTACTTCCAGCGCCGGCTGTTCAGGCAGCACTACGTCTGCATGTTCAGGCGCGGCCATGCGCTCGACAAGAAGCAGATTTCCTTGAACGAATTCTCGGCGGCCGATCACGTGGTGGTGGTCTCGGCGGGGACCGGCCATGGCCAGGCGGATGAACTGCTCGATCGCAGGAAGATCGTGCGCAAGATCGTCCTGACCGTTCCGCACTACGTGGCCGTCGGACATATCCTGCATGACTCGGACCTCGTGGCGACCGTTCCCGAGCGGCTGGCGCAAGCCTTGGCCGGGCCTTTCGGCTTGTCCTATGTGCGTCACCCCGCCAAGCTGCCCGAGATTGCGATCAACCTGTTCTGGCATGGCCGCTATCAGAAAGACCCGGCCATCGCATGGCTGCGCGCCTTGATCATCCGGCTGCATGGGGAAGCCGCGGCCGCGCGCGACAGGCTGCCGGCCTCGAGCACGGCGATGAAGTAGCGAAGGGCGCGCAGGTCCATGGGGGTTCATGCTGCTGCGCCGGACGCCGGCCCGTCAGTAAACTCGCCCGATGATCCAAGCGGCCCACCCCCTCCTGCTCGGTTGCATCGCCGACGACTTCACCGGCGCCACCGACCTGGCCAACAACCTGGTGCGCGCGGGCATGCGCGTGGTCCAGACCATCGGCGTGCCCGAGGGGCCGCTGGGCGCCGAGGTCGACGCGGTGGTGGTGGCGCTGAAGTCGCGCACCATCCCGCCGGCCGAAGCGGTGGCGCAATCGCTGGCGGCGCTGCATTGGCTGCAGGCGCAGGGTGCAAGGCAGATCTACTTCAAGTACTGCTCCACCTTCGACAGCACGCCTGCAGGCAACATCGGCCCGGTGACCGAGGCGCTGATGGACGCATTGCACTGCGACTTCACCATCGCCACGCCGGCCTTCCCCGACAACAAGCGCACCGTGTTCAAGGGCTACCTGTTCGTGGGCGAGGTGCTGCTCAACGAAAGCGGCATGCAGAACCATCCGCTGACGCCGATGACCGATGCCAACCTGGTGCGGGTGCTGCAGTCGCAGAGCCGGCGCAAGGTGGGCCTGATCGACCACGTGGCGGTGGCGCAGGGCGCCCAGGCGATCCGCGACCGCATCGTGCAGTTGCGCGGTGAAGGCGTGGGCATCGCGATCGTCGACGCGGTCTCCAACGACGACCTGCTGCGCCTCGGCCCGGCCTTGGCCGGCATGCCGCTGCTGACCGCCGGCTCGGGCGTCGCCATCGGCCTGCCGGCGAATTTCGGCATCGCGCCGTCGTCGACCGCCAGCGCACTGCCGGCGGCGGGCGGCCTGCGGGCCGTGGTGTCCGGCAGCTGCTCGCTGGCGACCAACGGCCAGGTGGCGGCGTTCATCGCTTCCGGCCGGCCGGCGCTGGCGCTCGATCCGCTGCGGCTCGCGGCCGGCGGCGATGTCGTCGGGCAGGCGCTGGCCTGGGCCGAGCCCCTGTTGCGCGACGGGCCGGTGCTGGTCTATTCCACGGCCGAGCCGTCGGCCGTGAAGGCGGTGCAGGGCCGGCTCGGCGTCGAGGAGGCCGGCGCGATGGTCGAGCGCGCGATCGCCGCGATTGCGCGTGGCCTGGTGGAGCGCGGCGTGCGCCAGCTGGTGGTCGCGGGCGGCGAGACCTCCGGCGCCTGCGTGCAGGCGCTCGGCATCGCGCAGCTGCAGATCGGCGGACAGATCGACCCCGGCGTGCCGTGGTGCCATGCGGCCAGCGTGGCGGCCGGCGGCGCGGGCCTGCACATTGCCCTGAAGTCCGGCAATTTCGGCGGCGACGACTTCTTCACCAAGGCCTTCGGGCAGCTGCAATGAACGAGCATCGCGCCCGCGAGGAAATCTGCCGCGTCGGCCGCAGCCTGTTCGAGCGCGGCTACGTGCACGCCACGGCCGGCAACATCAGCGTGCGGCTCGACGACGGCTTCCTGATCACGCCCACCGATGCCTGTCTCGGCCTCCTCGATCCGGCGAAGCTGGCACGGCTCGACAGCGGCCTGCGCCAGATCCAGGGCGACCGCGCCAGCAAGACCATCGCGCTGCATGCCCGCATCTATGGCGCGGCGAGCAGCTTCGATGCCGGCACGCGCTGCGTGATCCACACCCACAGCACCCACTGCGTGGCGCTCACGCTGCGCGAGACCGGCGCCGAACTGCTGCCGGCCTTGACCCCGTATTTCGTGATGAAGGTGGGGCGGGTGCCGGTGATCCGCTATCACCGCCCGGGCGCGCCCGAAGCGGCGGCGCAGGTGGCCGAGGTCATCGGGCGCTATGGCGCCGCCGGCACGCCGATCCGCGCGGTGATGCTCGAGCGCCTGGGGCCCAACGTCTGGCACGACTCGCCGGCCGCGGCAATGGCGGTGCTGGAGGAACTGGAAGAAACGGCCAGGCTCTGGCTGCTTGCGAACGGGCGCGCGGATCCGCCCGATGTGCTCGGCGAGGCCGAGATCAACGAGCTGCGACGCAACTTCGGCGCTCGTTGGTAGCCGCACCTCAGCGTCGCGCATGGGAGCGCCGCCGACGCCGACGAGGCAGCAGACGACTTGCGGCTGCGGCTTGAGCAGGGCGGTGCCGTGACAGCGCAATGCGAACGGCGCGAGGCAGGTGAGTTACCGCTCGCATCTTGCTGTGGAAAAGATCGCAGGCGACGCACCAACATGGCGTGCTGCAGTGCATGGCCCAACGCTCGCCAAGCGTGCCGCTACCAATGAGGAAAGGACATTGTGCACTGCACCAAAATACGAAAGTCAAGTCGCTGTTGTCCCCTTGGCCGGTGCATGACTCTGTGGATAACCGACTGAGCAACTCGTCGGAGCCGCGTCCTGCTTGGCTTTCATTGCGGTGCTCACGGAACGAGCAGTCCCGCCCGCGGTTCAAGTTTTTGTAGTCGCCGCCATCTGCTTGCGACGCCTTCGATGCTTCGACGACCAGGGCGTGGTTGTGAAGCGCCTCGCGGGCAGCTTCAGCGCTGGGCCAGGAACTCCTGTATCGCCTTGATCGTCGGTGCGGGAGCTTCCTCCATCAACCAGTGGCCGGAGCCCGGCACGACCAGCTCGGTCACGTTGCTTGCCGCATTGCGCATCACCGCCGCTTCATTTCCGCCGAAGGACTTCTCGCCCCCGATGGCCAGCACAGGCATCGTGAGCTTGGTCTTCACAGATTCGGTGTTGTCCTCGACATCCTTGCGGATGGACTGGAACTGGGCGAACGCGGCGCGCATCGCGCCCGGGCGAGCGTAGAGCTTGGCGTAGTACACCCGCGTACCTTCGTCCACCTTGCCGGGGTCGGCCGCAAAATCGTTCCAGAAGCGGTCCAGGTAGGTTCTCTCGCGGCCTTGCACCAGTCGCAGCATGTCCTTGCCGCCGAGGTCGAAGTGCCACAGCGCCGGCAGACGAACAATCTGGTCCCAGGGCGCAACGCCGGGCACGGGCGCGTCCATCACCACCAGCCTGGTGGTCTTGTCGGGATAGCGCGCTGCGTAGGCGTAGGCCACCATGGTGCCGATGTCATGGCCGACGATGTCGGCCTTGTCGATGCCCAGCTTGTCCAGCACGGCGCGGATGTCGGCCGCCTGGGTCCGCTTGTCGTAGCCGCTTTCGGGCTTGGAGGACAGGCCCATGCCCCGCAGGTCCGGCACCACCACGCGATGGTCCTTGGCCAGCGCTATGGCCAGCGGCGTCCACATGTCGCCGGTATCCCCGAAACCATGGATGAGCACCACGGCCGGACCGCTGCCACCCACGCGCACATGCAGACTGGCGCCGTCGGTCTGGATCTGCTGGGCCCTGAAGCCGGGCGGGTAGGGCTTGGGCTGGGCCTGCGCGGGCAGCACGGCAGCCAAGGCGATCAGGCCGGCACCGATCGCGCTCTTGAGAGGGTTGAACAACACAGGCTCCTTGGCGATCAGGTGCGGGTGATGGAGGCACCGCCATCGACCAGCGATGCCGTGCCGGTGACAAAGGACGAGTCGTCCGAGGCGAGGTACAGGACCGAGCGTGCCAGCTCCTCGGGCTTGGCGACCCGCTTGAGCGCATGCAACTGGGTCACGAAGGCCTGCGACTCGAGCGTGTTGTTCATCCCGCGGTACATGTCGGTGTCGACCGCGCCGGGCAGCACCGCGTTGACGCGCACGCCCTGCGGACCGAACTCGGCGGCCAGGGCTTGGGTCAGGCCGATCAGGCCGGACTTGCTCGCGGCATAGGCGGCGACGCCGGGAAAGGCGAAGGTGTGTCCGACGAAGGTGGAGGTGAAGATCACCGAGCCGCCGCCATTCTTGAGCATCTGGCCGATCTGGTGCTTGGCACCAAGGAAGGCTCCGGTCAGGTTGATGGCCAGGGCGTCGGTCCAGCCGGCCTCGGACACGCCGGTGCTGGGGCCTCCTTCGCCCAGGGTGCCGGCGTTGTTGAATGCGATGTCCAGGCGGCCGAAGCGATTCACGGCCAGCGCGACGAATGTCTTGGCGTAATCCTCCGAGCGCACGTCGCCGGCCAAGGCGACGGCTTGACCGTCCGCCGCGAGAATCTGGGCGACCAACTGGTCGAGTTCGGCCTGGCGGCGAGCCCCGACGACGACCTTGGCACCTTCGGCGGCGAACAGAAGCGCGGTGGCGTGGCCGATGCCCGAGCTGGCCCCGGTGATCAGGGCAACCTTGCCTTCGAGTCGCTTATTCATGATGGGATCTCCTTTGAAACCTTGAACGTTGGGTTGAATGAATCGGATCGTCCCAGTTTGGCGGTCGGGGAGCCGTTCTAGAAGAGGGCAGTTGACGGAACTGCCCTCCGGGATTGGCGAACAATCGGGCCTTGCCGGCATACTCGGGCAGCTTGCGCCCAGGACCGGCCCGGCAAGTTCAGTGGTCCGCCCCTGCCTATCGGCCCATCAGGGAGAGGAGAAACCGACGTGCTCAAACTGGACGGCATCGCGACCTTCGTCGCCGTGGCGGAGGCCGGCTCCCTCGTCGCCGCCGCGCGCCGACTGCACCTCTCGAAGTCCGTCGTCAGCGAGCGTCTGGCGGATCTGGAACAAGGCCTGGGTGCGACGCTCTTTCACCGCACGACCCGCAAACTCAGCCTCACCGAAGATGGTTCGGCCTTTCTGGAGAAGGCGGCGCGCATCGTGCGCGAGGTCGACGAGGCCGCGGCGGAAATGGCCGAGCGACGCGGGAAGCTGACCGGGCCCATGCGCATCTCGGCACCGGTCACCTTCGGGCGCATGCACCTCGGGCCGGCGCTCTACCCTTTCCTCTCCCAGCATCCGGCGATCTCGCTCACGCTGGAACTGGACGACCGCCGAGTCGATGCGTTCGCCGACGGTTTCGACGCCGTGGTTCGGCATGGGGTGATCGAAGACTCCCGGCTGGTGGCCTGGCAGTTGGCGCGCAGCCAGCGCGTGGTGGTGGCATCGCCCGCCTACCTCGCCAGTCACGGTAGCCCGCGCTCGCTGGACGACCTGGCCGGGCATCACGCCATCTACTACCTGAACCGAGGCATTGCGGACTGGCGCTTCCTGGACGCCGAGGACAGTGGCGCGGTGCGGCCCGTGGCTGCCCTTCGAGTGAACAACGGAGACATCATGCGGGACGCCGCACTGGCCGGCCTTGGGCTGGCCCTTTTGCCGACCTTCATTGTCTGGCAGGCATTGCAGTCGGGCCAGTTGGTCGAAGTGGACGTGGGCCGCGTGGTGGGGCCTGAATCCATCTACGTGGCACACCCCGAAGGACGCAGGGCCTCGGCAAAGCTGCGAGCCCTGGTCGAGTGGCTACGCAAGCGCTTCGGCGATCCTCCGTATTGGGAGCGGGCGGCCTGACAGCTGATTGCGGGCGAGATGGGCATGGCCGGGACTCAAGCCTGCTGCGTGCGCGCTCGCCGCGACATTGATGCAAGTCAAACTTCGGCGCGGTCTCCTTCTGGACAATAGATTCATTTAATATGCACCTTTAAACAGGCAACGGAAGCGACCATGACCCAGACCTCCAACGGCGGCAAGATCGACGTCCGCGGCACTTCAAGGAGAACACCCATGAAATCCACCGGAAGGCTGTGGCGCTGGCTCGGTCTCATCTTCGTCCTGTCGTTCGGGGCGCTTGGCTACCTCGGATGGCAAATCTATCTGACGGCACCGCCCATCCCCATGGCCGTCACCACCGTCGACGGAGAAGTGCTCTTCACCGGCGAGCAGATTCAATACGGCCAGCAGGCCTGGATGTCTGCCGGTGGCCAGCAACTGGGCACGGTCTGGGGCCATGGCAGCTACGTGGCACCGGACTGGTCGGCCGATTGGCTGCACCGCGAAGCAACGGCGTTGCTGGACATCCGCAACGCCGAGCAGAGCAAGGCGACGCCCGTGCTGACGGACGCCGACAAGGCAACCGTCGCTGTCCGTGTGCGCGACGAGATGCGTCGCAACACGTACGACGACTCTACCCGCGTGGTCAAGGTCAGCAACGAGCGCGCGAAGGCCGTCCGCGAGGTTGCGAGACACTTCGACGACCTCTTCGGCACCGAGCCGTCGCTCGCCAAGCTGCGCGACCAGTACGCGATGACCGACGGCACGCTGCCCGAGAAGGCCGACCGTCAGGCGCTGACCGCGTTCTTCTTCTGGACTTCCTGGGCGGCTGCCACCAACCGCCCGGGAGAAACCGAGCTCTCGTACACCAGCAACTGGCCGCACGAGCCGCTCGTGGGCAACACGCTGTCGACGTCGGCCGCAATGTGGTCGATGGTCAGCATCATCCTGCTCCTGGCCGGCATCGCCGCGATGCTGTGGCTGCACCGGGGCGAGGCCCCTGAAAACGATGCCAGGGTGCCTGCGGCCGACCCGCTGCTGGGCGCCAAGGCCACACCATCGATGAAGGCGACGCGCAAGTACTTCTTCACCGTCATCGGTCTCATGCTGCTGCAAATCGGCATGGGTGCCGTCACCGCGCACTACGCGGTCGAGGGGCAGTCGTTCTTCGGCCTGCCGCTGGCTCACATCCTGCCGTACACCATCAGCCGCACCATCCATACGCAGATCGGCGTGTTCTGGATTGCGACGGCGTGGCTGGCCACTGGCCTGTACGTGGCCCCGTTGCTGTCCGGGCGCGAGCCGAAGTTCCAGAAGCTCGGCGTCGACGCGCTGTTTTACGCGCTGCTCGTCGTGGTTCTGGGCTCGACCCTCACCGGCTGGCTCGGCACCCTGCAGCACCGCGGCGTCGACTTCAGCTTCTGGCTGGGCAACCAGGGCCTCGAGTTCACGAGCATGGGCCGCGTCTGGCAGATTCTGTTGTTCGTCGGCCTGCTGTTCTGGGTCTTCCTGCTCGGGCGGGCGCTGTGGCCGGCACTGAAGAAGCCTTCGGAGATCCGTGGCCTCATCGTCATGGTGTTCCTGTCGGCGACCTGCATCGGCGGCTTCTACGCCACGTCCTTGACGTGGGGACAGCACACGCACTACTCGATGATCGAGTACTGGCGCTGGTGGCTCGTGCACCTGTGGGTCGAAGGCTTCTTCGAAGTGTTCGCCACCGCGGTCGTCGCGCTCATCTTCACGAAACTGGGCCTGGTCCGGGCGGCTTCGGCCAACCGCGCCATCATCGCCGAGACCATCGTGTTCCTGTTCGGGGGCATCCTGGGTACGCTGCACCACCTGTACTGGACCGGTACACCGACCTCGGTCATCGCTGTCGGCTCGGTGTTCTCGGCGCTCGAGGTCGTGCCGCTGACGCTGATCGGCCTGGAAGCGCTCCAGACCTACCGCAGGGCGAAGAACGTCGCTTGGCTGGGTGCCTACAAGTGGGTCATCATGTCCTTCGTCGCCGTGGGCTTCTGGAACACGGTCGGCGCCGGCCTGCTGGGCTTTGCAATCAACCCGCCGGCTTCGCTGTACTACGTCCAGGGCCTGAACATGACTGCGGCTCACGGCCACGCAGCCCTGTTCGGCGTCTACGGGATGCTGGGCATCGGCCTGATGCTGTTCTGCCTGCGCGGCCTTTACGACCGGGCGCTCCATGCCGACAAGTTCCTGAAGCCTGCCTTCTGGAGCCTGAACATCGGCCTGGCGATGATGGTGTTCCTGTCGCTGTTGCCCGCCGGCATCTACCAGGCCTGGGCCAGCATCTCCAAGGGTCTGTGGTTCGCCCGCTCGGCGGCAATCATCCACTCGCCGGTGATGGAGACGCTCGTGTGGCTGCGTGTGCCCGGCGACATCGTGTTCGCCGCCGGTAGCGTGTTTCTCGCCCTCTATGCATGGCGCCTGCTGAAGCCTGCGGCTTCTGTCAAGGTGCCTGCGGGAGCCATGCCCGCCGCGGCCAAGCCATGAACGAAGAACCGACCCCGGGCGCCGATGCGCCGTATCCCTATTCCGGACCTCCCGAGCTGAGAGCGCCCATCGAGGCGGCTTTGCGGCAAGTGGTCGACCCGGAGGTCGCCCTGACCATCGTGGATGTCGGCCTGGTCTATGGCGTCGCGGTGACGGCCAAGCAGGTGCACGTCCTGATGACGATGACCTCGGCGGCATGTCCAGTCACGGATGTCATCCTGACCGACGTCGAAAATGAGCTGGATCGCGTGGTGCCTCCAGACTTCAAGATTCTGGTCGAGCTCGTTTGGGAACCGCCCTGGAACACCGACCGCATGAGCTTGCGGGCGAAGGCCTTCATGGGCTGGTAAGCCCATCCAGCTGGCCATGCGCAATCCATCGGACGTTCGAACGCCAGTGTGGGTGCTGGGTCTGCGCGTGGTGTTCCTGCTTGGCGTGGCGGCGTCGCTGGTGACGAGCATCATCGGCGGTCTGCTGCGCGCCGGCGTTGCCGTGCCGGTCCCCGGCGACAGTGCATGGCCAGGGCAAGCAGTTCTTGCACACGCATTCCTGATGGTTTGCGGTTTCATGGGAACAGTCATCGGGATCGAACGGGCAGTTGCCGTCAAGGAGCGCTTCGCGTTCGTCGCGCCGGGCGCCTCCGCATTGGCCGGACTCGCCATGCTGGCCGGCCTGCCCAGTTCGGCTGCCTGGCTTGCCGTTGTCGCGGCCATCGTGTTCGTTGTCGTGAATGTCGTTGTCGTCGAACGCCAACGCGGACCGCACACGGCGCTTTTGCTGACCGGCGCAGTCGCCTGGTTGGTGGGCAATCTGCTCCAGGCACTCGGCAGCCAGTCGGCCGCGGTCATCCCCTGGTGGTTCTCGTTCCTTGTGCTGACAGTTGCGGCCGAACGGCTCGAGATGACTCGCCTCATGCGTCGCCGCCGCGGTGCCGCGCCGGCGCTCCACGCCTGCCTTGGCGTCATGTTGCTCGGTGCGGCGACCTTCCCGCTGTCGCCAGTCTGGGGTGGCGTCGCGTACGGGCTGTCGCTCCTATGCCTTGCCCTTTGGTTGATTGCCTTCGACATTGCCCGTCGTACCGTCGCAGCCCATGGATTGAGCCGCTACATGGCTGTCTGCTTGCTGCTGGGCTACGTGTGGCTGGGCGTTGCCGGTGCCGCTTGGGTCGCGACATCGTTCGGACTGCCGGTCAGGGATGTGGCGCTTCACGCGCTCGGGCTTGGTTTCATCTTCTCGATGATGCTGGGGCATGCGCCCGTCATCCTGCCCGCGCTGGCTCGCGTCAAGCTTCTCTTCGGCTGGTTCTTCTACATCCCCCTGTTCTTTCTTCACGCGTCGCTTGCCGTTCGACTCTGTCTCGGGCCGGTGGCCTTCAGCATGCTGAGCTGGGGCGCCGCCGGCAACGCAGGGGCCATCGCGCTGTTCGCACTCACGATGGTGGGCTCGGCGCGTGCCTGGCGCATGAAGCACCCATCCAAGAAATAGAATGCAGTCCCTGCAGTCATCGAAGAGCCCCGGTGCCGCAGCCGCGACGCTTCGCGCTGTGGGCGCTTGGGAGAAGGCGCCCGTCGCTCCCGCAGTCAGCCTTATTACACTGGTACGGATGAACCGCCCCCCTCCATCGCACCACGGGCGAGACCTCCTCACTTCCTATTTCTGGCGTGGCGATGCCCTCCGCAGTCGCAGCGTGAGCGATGTGGTGCTGTCCGGCACGGTCGACGTGCCCGTGCCCCCCGCACGCCTGATCGCGGATTGGGACAGGGAGATATCGTCGCGCCTGGTCCTGGAACCTGGAGACGTCGAGGCCTTGCCGTTGGCACGGGCGCGAGCGCGCTGGCCGGACTACCGGCACTGCGTGCAGGCGGTGTCCGACTGGACGCGCGAGCTCGGCCTGCATGAGGTGCTTGCCTCCTCCGATGTCGCCCTCATGGCCTGCCGCGGCGCGCGGTACCACCACGACGGTGCGCAATACGGCGGTGCGGCGTTCTGCAATCTCTTCCTGAGCGAGGACAGGGGCCTGGATTTGCATTTTCCGTCCACGGATCAGCGAATCCCGCTGGCCCGCGGGACGGTCGTGATATTCGATACGGGCCAGCCGCACGCCGTCATTCGACACCGCAGCAGCGGCTTCGATGCGGCCGATTTCTCGCCCGGCCAGGATTGCACTCAACTGTTCCTGACCTGGGAGCTTCCCATCGAAGACGCCCATGTCGGGCGCGCACTTCGGGTCGCCTTCGACATCGACCCTTCGACCGCGTCGCAGCTGGACGAAGAGCAAGTCCGGCTGAACGGCGAGCCGGCCATTGTCTGTCCGCAATCCGGCCGCTGGTGCCGGGCCCCAGGCACAGATCAGGACTTCGCCGGCAGCGCGCCGGCGCCCCCCAGCGCCTTCGACACCGCCACCAGGCCCAGTGCCAGGCGGCTCGTGCTCTCGGTGTAGTCGCGCTGCGCCTGCAGCCAGGTGCGCTGGGCATCGAGCTGCACGAGGAAGTCGGTCAGGCCGTGGTCGTAGCGCACCCGGGCCAGCTGCAGTGCGTCGCGGCTGCTGCGCTCGCGCTCGGCCAGCTGCACGTTGCGCAGCCGCTCGGCCGAATAGGCGCTCAATGCATCGTCGATCTCGTGCCAGGCCTTCAGCACGGTCTGCTGGTAGGCGACGGCGGCCTCCTGCTGCTGCAGCTCGCGCAGGGTCACGGTGGCGCGCCGGCGCCCGCCATCGAAGACCGGCAGTTGCAGGCTGGGCCCGACGAACCATTGGCGGCTGCCCCAGTCGCCGAAGGTGCTGGCGTTGACGGACTCGAAGCCGAAGCTGGCGCCGATCGTGATGCGCGGGTAGAGGTCCGCCACGGCGACGCCGATGTTCGCAGTGGCTGCATGCAGCTGCGCCTGGGCGAGCTGGATGTCGGGGCGGCGCAGCGCCAGCTCGGAGGGCAGGCCCAGCGAGAGGTCGGGCAATGCGCGTTCGGCCGCATCGGGCCGGTCCGCAAGCTGCGCCTGCAGCGCGCCGGGCCGCTCGCCGAGCAGCAGCGTGATCTGATTCACGGCCGCCGCCTCCTGTGCCAGCAGCTGGGGCAGGCGGGCGCGCAGATCGGCCGCCTGGGCCCGCTGCCGCGTGACGTCGAGATCGGTCGTGAGGCCGCCGTCGGCGCGCGCCTTGACCAGCTCCAGCGTTTCTTCCGCAGCGGCGATGTCGGCGCGTGCGATGCGGATCTGGCGCTGCACCGCCCGCAGCGCGAAGTAATGGCGCGCCAGCTCGGCCTGCACGCTGAGCTGCACCTGCGCCAGCAGTGCCTGCGAGGCCGCGACGTTGGCGTCGGCGGCCTCGATCGAGCGCCGCACGCGGCCCCACAGGTCGATCTCCCAGGTGGCGTCGAAGCCGGCCTCGTACAGATCGTGCGGATCGCTCAGCGTCTGGATCAGCTGCCTGCGGTTCAGCGGGTTCAGGGCATCGATCAGCCGCGTGGGATCGCCGTCCTCGCTCTGCCGCGCGCGCCGCGCGCCGGCCCGGGCGCCGACCTGCGGAAGCTGATGCGACTGCTCGACCCGCAGTTGCGTGCGGCTCTGCGCGAAGCGCAGTGCCGCGGTCTGCAGGTCGGGGCTGGCGGCCAGCGCCTGCGCCTCCAGCGCGTCGAGCACCGGGTCGCCGAACACGCTCCAGTCGGCCGGCGCCGCTGCGCTTGAACGCTCGCGTTCCTGCGGCGGGATCAGCGCCGGCGAGCCGCCGTGCCAGTCCGAGAAGCTCGCCGGCGCCGCCGGCGTTTCGGGCTTGAAGTCGGGTCCCACCGCGCAGCCGGCCAGCGCCAGCGCGGCCAGCCAGGCCAGGCGATGCAGGGGGCGAAGGGTGGATTTCATGTCGGTGTCCTTTCCAGTCAGTTGAGGACGGAGCAAAAACTGCTGCGCAGTTTGTGGGTCTGATCCGCAAGTTTTCACGAGAGCCGATGACGGAACAGCCAGGCGGCCAGCGGCAGCGTGATGGCCGCGATGATGAAGAGCGGAATGAGGTTGTGCCAGACCGTGAGCAGCCCCACGCCTTCGAGGTACACACGCTGCACCAGGTCGATCGCAAAGCGCAGCGGGTTGGCCAGCGTCGCGATCTGCAGCACGCGCGGCATGTTGCTCACCGGCGTGGTCAGGCCCGACAGCAGCATCATCGGCATGATCAGCACGAAGGTGTAGAGCATGGCCTGCTGCATGTTGGCCGACACCGCCGAGATCGACAGCCCGACGCCGACGCTCGCGATGGTGAAGAACGACAGCCCGATATAGAGCGTGACGAAGGAGCCCGCCATCGGCACCCGGAACCACAGCAGCGTGATGAGCAGCACGAGGGTGGACTGCACGAGCCCGATCATCACCGGCGGAATGGCCTTGCCGATCATGATCTCGGTGGGGGACAGCGGCGTGACGAGCAACTGATCGAAGGTGCCTTGCTCGCGCTCGCGCGCCACGGAGAGTGCGGTCAGCAGCAGGGTCTGGATCATGCTGAGCGCGGCGATCATGCCGGGCATGAAGTTCCAGCGGGTTTCGAGGTTGGGGTTGAACCAGGCGCGCGATTCGATCGCGACCGGCGCCTGGCGCCCGCCGTGCCGCCGGCGCCATTCGTCGTTGAAGCTGGCCACGACCGAAGCGACGAAGCCCGCCGCCGAGCCCGCGGTGTTGGAGTTGCGCGCATCGATGACGACCTGGATCGGCGCGGCCTCGCCCGCGTTGAGCTGCTGCGCGAACCGCGGTCCGATCTGAATCACGACCAGCGCATCCTGCGCGTTGACGATGGGCGCGATCTGGTCGGGCGATGTGAGCGTCGCCGCGCGGCGGAAGACGCCGGTGCCGTCGAGCCTGGCGATCAGCGCGGTCGAGGCGCCGCTGTGGCTCTGGTCGAGCAGCGCGTAGTCGACGCGGCTCAGGTCGTAGGTGGCGGCATAGCCGAACAGCAGGCTCTGCATCAGCGCCGGCACGACCAGGATGACGCGGCTGGACGGGTCCTTGAGGATCGCCAGCAGCTCCTTGCGGCAGAGGTGGGCGACGCGCCGCACGAAGTCGATGAATGAACCGTTCATGATCCTCAATCCAGCTTCTTGCGCGTGACGAAGCGTGCGACGCCGAGCAGCACCACCGCGTAGGCGATCAGGATCGCGCAGTTCCTGAAGATCAGCGACCACACGTTGCCCGCGAGGAACAGCGTACGGACCAGCTCCATGAAGTAGGTCGCCGGCAGCGCGTGGCCCACGATCCGGATGACGGTCGGCACGTTGCGCAGGTCGAAGAGAAAGCCCGACAGCATCAGCGACGGCAGGAAGCTCGAGATCAGCGCCACCTGGCTGGCGAGGAACTGGTTGCGCGTGACGGAGGAAATGACCAGGCCGACGGCCACCGCGACCAGCTGATAGAGCATCGCGCTGACGACGATCGCGATCAGCGAACCGTGCATCGGCACCTCGAACAGGAAGCGCGCGGCGACCAGGCACAGCAGCAGGCCGACCATGCCGATGCCGAAGTAGGGAATGATCTTCGCCAGCAGGATTTCCACCGGCCGCACGGGCGTGACGAACAGCGCCTCCAGCGTGCCGCGCTCCCATTCGCGCGCCATCACGAGCGCGGTGAGGAAGGCGCCGACCAGCGTCATGATGAGGACGATCAGCCCCGGCACGAGGTACCAGGTGCTGGTGTTGGCGGCGTTGAACCACAGCCGCTGCTCGATGGTGACGGCGCCGACGCCGGGCGCCGCGACAGCGCCGCGGTCGGCCAGCCGCAGCGCGTTCTGCGCCAGGGCGCCGCTCGCATAGCGCAGCACGATGCCGGCCTTGTTCGCATCGGCGCCGTGCACGATCACCTGGATGCTGGCGTCGCCGGCCGCGAGCCGGCGGGAGAAGTCGCCGGGCACGCGCACGATGCCGTCGACCTTGCGCTGCTGCATCAGCGCCTCGGCTTCATGCATCGAGCCCAGCATGACCGGCGAGATGTACGGCGTGAGCTGGAGCCCGGAGACGGCCTGCACGGCGGTGGGCGAGCTGTCTTCGAGCACGACGGCCATCGGCGCGTTCCTGACGTCGAGCGAGAGCCCATAGCCGAAGATCAGGATCAGGATGATCGGCAGCAGGATGCCGATCGCGAGGCTGCTCGGGTCGCGCACCAGCTGCCGCGTCTCCTTGCGCGTGAGCGCGATCAGCCGTTGCCAGAAGCGGCCGTGGCCGGCGGAAGGCCGGGCGGGCGCGGTCATGGGGAAGCCCTCGCGGCGTCGCGGGCCTGCGTCACGATGTCGATGAAGGCCTCCTCCATGCTGAGCCGGCTGTCCGGCGCGCTGCCCGCCTGCACGCGCACCTGCTGCGGGGTGCCGATGGCCAGCAGCTTGCCGGCGTCCTGGATCACGATGCGGTCGCAATACTCCGCCTCTTCCATGAAGTGCGTGGTGATGATCACCGTCACGCCGGCCTCGGCCAGCGCCGTGATGCGGCGCCAGAATTCGCGCCGCGCCAGCGGATCGGTGCCGCTCGTGGGTTCGTCGAGAAAAAGGATCTCCGGCTCGTGCAGCAGGCCGGTCGCCATCGCGAGGCGCTGCTTGAAGCCGCCGGGCAGCTGGCCGCTGGTCGCATGCGCCTGGCCGAGCAGGTCGAACTGCTGCAGCACCGTCTGCATGCGATCGCGAAGCCGCTGTCCGCGCAGGCCGTAGGCCCCGCCGAAGAACTGGAGGTTCTCGGCGACGGTGAGGTTGCCGTAGAGCGCGAACTTCTGCGAGACGTAGCCGATCCGCCCGCGTGCCTGGGCGCGCGCGGTGCGCAGGTTCATGCCGGCCACCTGCAGGAAGCCGCTGCTGGCTGGAAGCAGCCCGCACAGCATGCGAAAGGTGGTGGTCTTGCCGGCGCCGTTGGGGCCGAGCAAGCCGAAGATCTCTCCACGCCGCACATCGAAGCTGGTGCTCGCGACGGCGGTGAAGTCGCCGAACCGGCGCACCAGGTCCTTCACCTGGATGACGATCTCCTGCGTGCCGGCGGCGGGCGGAGGCGCCCGCGCGGGCGTGTGTACGGTCGACGCGGTTGCGGTCTTTTGCCGTGCACGCAGCAGCACCATGAAGCCGTCCTCCAGGCGTGCGGGCACCGGCTCTGCCGGCGCACCGTCGAGCAGGGCCCCCACGGCGGCGGCATCGGCGTCGGGCCGGCGGATGAAGCGCACTTCACCACCTTGCGGCACGGCATCGATGATCGATGCGGGCGCATCGATCAGGCGGGCCTGCAAGGTGCGCGGCGCCGTGCCGCGAGGCGGTGTCGTCACGAAGCAGAGGCCCTTCGCATGGTCGCGCAGCTGTGCCGGTGCGCCTTGTGCGATCAGCTTGCCGCCGTGCAGCACGAAGACCTGCGCGCAGCGTTCGGCCTCGTCGAGGTAGGCGGTGCTGACGATCACGGACAAGTGCTCCTCGTCGACCAGCTGCCGCACGATCTCCCAGAGCTCGCGCCGCGACAGCGGGTCGACGCCGACCGTGGGCTCGTCGAGCAGCAGCAGTTCGGGCGAGCGCACCAGCGTGCAGGCCAGCCCCAGCTTCTGCTTCATGCCGCCCGAGAGCTTGCCGGCCAGCCGCGAGGTGAAGCGGCCCAGGTCGGTCATGGCCATCAGCCGCGCATAGCGTTGGCGCCGGGTCGCCTTGTCGACGCCATGCAGGTCGGCGTAGAGGTCGAGGTTCTCCTGCACGCTGAGGTCCTCGTAGAGGCCGAAGCGCTGCGGCATGTAGCTGATGCGGTCCTGCACCGCCTGCGGACGGCTCGCCACGTCGATGCCGAGCACCTCGAGATGCCCCTGGTCGGCGTGCATCAGGCCGGCCGCGAGCCGCAGCAGCGTGGTCTTGCCCGAGCCGTCCGGCCCGACCAGCGCCGCCAGCGTGCCGGCCGGAATCTCGAGGGACACATCGTCGAGCGCGAGCGTGCCCTCGGCGGAGCCTTTCGGGGCGAAGCGCTTGTGCAGGCCTCGTCCGACCAGCGCCGGCGCCGAGGAAGACATCAGCGTGCGCTCCCGGGGTCGCCCGCGTCGCCATCGAGCGCCAGCCGAACCGTCACCGGCATGCCGAGCCGCAGCCGGTCGCCGGGGTCGTCGGCCAGTACGCGGATCTCGTAGACCAGGCTGCTGCGCAGCTGCTCGGTCTGCACGGTCTTGGGCGTGAACTCGGCCACCGAGGAGATGTAGCCGACCTTGCCCGCGAGCGGCTCGCCCGGGTGGCTGTCGGTCGAGAGCGTGGCGGCCATGCCGGGCCTGACGCGGCCGAGGTCGGATTCGGCGACATAGGCCCGCACCCACTTGGGATCGGTGATCGCCAGCGTGAACACCGGGCGCTGCGGCGAAGCCATGTCGCCAGGCTCCAGCAGCCGCGCCCGGACCACCGCGTCGATCGGCGCGATGAGCCGGGCTTCCTGCAGCTGGTGGCGGAGCACGGCGAGCGCCGCCGTCGCGACGTCGAGCTGCGCCTGGGCCTGGGCGATGTCTTCCTTGCGCGGACCGGCGACCACCAGCTGCTGAGCCTTGCGGGCGTTGTCGAGCTGGGCCTCGGCCACTTTGCGGCGCGCCTGTGCGGCGTCGAGGTCTTGCTGGCTCACCGCGCGGCCGGCGGTGGTCTGGCGGATCCCCTGCAGCCGCTCGAGCTGCTGGCGGGCCAGCTCGGCATCGGCCTGGGCGGCGGCGACCTGGGCCCGCGACTGCGCCACTTCCTCGGGCCGGCTGCCGGCCTTGAGCCGCTGCAGCGCCTGTGCCTGGCCGGCGATCTGGGCCTCGGCCTGTGCCGCCTGCAGCTGCAGGGCGCGGGTGTCGAGTTCGCCGAGCACCTGGCCGGTCTTCACCCGGTTGCCTTCCTGGACCTCGAGCCTGGCGATGCGATCGTTGCCGTTGAAGGCCAGCGACACCTGGCGCAGGTCGACATTGCCGTAGAGCACCAGCTGGTGCGCATCGGCGGGCTGGCGGTTCAGGTACCAGGCCGCGAAGGCAGCCGCCGCGGCGAGGACGATGGCGCCGGCAAGGAGGGGCTTCTTGTTCATGGGTTGCTCTCGCGCGCCGATGACGGCGCAGGATTGTGCGGGTGAGTGGTGGAATGATATCAAATTGAAATTCAAATTCAAACTATGGCCGGAGGGATATCGGAGGCATTCTCGTGGCGTCGGTGGTTTGCGCTTGCCGGCCGTCCTGGCAGGCCTGCGCGACCCTGGAGAGGGGGGCCTGGCGCTCAGCCTTCCACGGGGGCAGGCACCGGGACGCTCGAGAACGTGCCGTCCAGCATGTCCAGGCTGCAATCCAGCATCGTGGGCGAGACCTCGCGCTCGAGCACGTCGAACATGCCCTCGACGAAATCCATGAGCCGGTCGGAGGCGGCGATCGCGCTGTCGACCTGGCCTTCGGCCACGGCCTCGATGACCGCGACATGGCCGTCCACGGTGTCGTCGAGGTTGACGCCTCGCCCCGTCTGGGTGTGATAGATCCAGCCCAGCCGTCGAAAAATGGTGTGCAGCGGCCGCAGCGTGCTCTCGACGAAGGGCTCGCCGGCGGCGGCAAGAAAGAGCTGATCGATCCGCCGGTCGACCCGATTGAACTGATCCAGATTGATCTGGTCCCGGTGCTCGAGCAGATGGCGTTTCAGGTGGAGCATCTGATTGCGCTGCGATGCGCCCGATCGCTCGGTCGCCAGGCGGATCACGAACCGCTCCATGTCGCGGCGCAGCCGCAGCAGCACCCGGTCACGCGTCAGGTCGACCGGCGCGATCCTGAGGCCGTGCCGCGGCGCAACGACGACCAGCGTGTCGGCGGCCAGCCGGTTGACGGCCTGCAACACCGGCGTGCGTCCGAAGCCGACCAGCTTTTGAAGGTCGTGGGTGGCGAGGAAGCGCCCCGGGCGCAACTCGCAGCAGACCAACAGTTCCTCGATGCGCTCATAGGCCTGATCGGACAGATTCACCGGACTGCGCGGGCGCTGCGCATCCGTTGCCAGGGCGTCGGATGCGACCACGCGCGGTCGGGGGCGGAGAGACGATGCCATGCTGAACCTTCAAATGCAGTGGGACGAGGGCGCCTGGCCGGCGATTGTCACTGAACACACTCAGATATTTGAGTGCCATCTCAGGCATTTTGCTCCGTTATCCAGGGAACGAGTCCTGGTTCATGGCGCGCTCGGCCGAAAAATGTACTAGGGGAAAACCTGCAGAACTTTGGTGAAATATCACGATATTCTTCCGCATCGCTTTCATTTCCGGCGCACAGTTCATGACGCATCCATTGTTCGATCTCTCCGGTCGCACCGCCCTGGTCACCGGCTCGTCGCGCGGTCTGGGCCTCGCCATCGCCGAGGCGCTGGCACAAGCTGGCGCCAGGCTGGTTCTCAACGGCGTGGATCGGGATCGCCTGCAGCGCAGCGCCGATGCACTGCGCGCCAAGGGTCATGACGTCGTCGCGGTGGCGTTCGATGTCACCGACGAAGCGGCGGTCTGCGAGGCCTTCGCCCGGCTCGATGCGGCGGACACCGCGGTCGACATCCTGGTCAACAACGCCGGCATCCAGCTGCGCAAGCCGCTGGTCGACCTGACGCTCGCCGAGTGGGACAGCGTGTTGCGGACCAACCTGACGAGCGCCTTCCTGGTCGGGCGCGAAGCGGCCCGCCGGATGATCGCGCGCAAGCGCGGCGGCAAGATCATCAATATCGGCTCCCTGACGAGCGAGGCGGCGCGCGCCACCGTGGCGCCCTACACCGCAGCCAAGGGCGGCATCAAGATGCTGACCCGCGCCATGGCCGCCGAGTGGGCCGAGCACGGCATCCAGGCCAATGCGATCGGACCCGGCTACATGGCGACCGAGATGAATACCGCGCTGATCGAGAACCCGAGTTTCGATGCCTGGGTCAAGGGGCGCACGCCGGCCCGGCGCTGGGGCCGGCCCGACGAACTGGGCGGCACCGCGGTGTACCTCGCCTCGGCCGCGTCCGACTACGTGAACGGACAGATCGTCTACGTCGACGGCGGCATGTTGGCCGTGCTCTGACACCTCTCACCTCCAGGAGACAAACCATGCAGCAGCTCCGCGCGGCACTGACCGCCTCCCTTCTCGCGCTCGCCGCATCGCATGCCGGATGGGCGGCCGCCGCGGCCGACTATCCGAACCATCCGATCGAAATGGTCGTGCCCTCTTCGGCCGGCGGCGGCACAGACGTCATGGCGCGGCTCTTCGCCGAGACGGCCAAGAAGTACATGGCCCAGCCGATCGTCGTGAGCAACAAGCCCGGGGCGAGCGGCGGCATCGGCATGACGGAAGTGCAGCGTTCGGCGCCCGACGGCTACAAGGTGGGCGTGCTGATCTCCGAGCTGGCGATCATTCCCCATCTCGGGATGACCAAGGTCACGACGAACGACTTCATTGCGCTGGGTCGCCTCAACGGCGACCCGGGCCTGATCGCCGTGCGCACCGAATCGCCGTACCAGTCGATCGACGACCTGCTGGCCGCCGCGCGAAAGGCGCCGGGCAGTGTGACCATGGGCAATGCGGGCAGCGGCACCATCTGGCACCTGGCGGCCGCCGCGGTCGAGGAAAAGACGGGCACGAAGTTCAATCACGTGCCCTACCAGGGCGCGGCGCCCAGCGTGATGGCCCTGGTCGGCGGGCACGTCGACGCGATCGCCGTGAGCCCGGCCGAGATCGGCTCCTTCGTTGCGGCCGGCAAGGTCCGCGTGCTGATCTCGATGGCAGACCGCCGCCTCCCGCCACCCTACGACAAGGTGCCGACCTTCACCGAAAAAGGCACCGACCTGGTGGTCGGTACCTGGCGCGGCCTGGGCGTGCCGCTCGACACGCCGCCCGACGTGGTCCAGACGCTGCGCGAGGTCACGCGCAAGACCGCCGAGGACCCGGCTTTCCGCGATGCGCTCGTGAAGGCCAACCTCCAGCCCGCCTACATGGACGGCGAGCAGTTCAAGGCCTTCATGGCCAGCCAGTCGAGCTACTTCAAGAAGCTGCTGGCCGGTCTCAACATCCAGAAGTGAGAAGGCGCTCGGCATGGCAACCCTCATCACCGACGTCAAGGTCATCCTGACCGCCCCCGAGGGCATCAACCTCGTGGTGGTGAAGATCGATACCAACCAGCCCGGCCTGCACGGCCTCGGCTGCGCCACCTTCGCCTATCGCCACCTGGCGGTGCAGTGCCTGGTCGAGCAGTACCTGCGGCCGCTGCTCATCGGCCGCGATGCCACGGCGATCGAGGAGCTGTGGCAGCTGATGCACCAGAACGCCTACTGGCGCAACGGGCCGATCGAGAACAACGCCATCTCCGGCGTCGACATGGCGCTGTGGGACATCAAGGGCAAGATGGCCGGGATGCCGCTCTACCAGCTGTTCGGCGGCAAGGTCCGCGAGGGTGTGCCGATCTACCGCCATGCCGACGGCCGCGACCTCGGCGAGCTGTGCGACAACATCCTCAAGTACCAGGCGCAGGGCATCACCCACGTGCGCTGCCAGAGCGGCGGCTACGGCGGCGGCGCCTTCGGGGCCGCGCCCGGGAGCGCGCCCGGCGGGGCACCGCTGGGCGTGTACCTCGACAGCCGGAAATACATGCGCGACACGCTCAAGCTGTTCGAAGGCATTCGCGGCAAGCTCGGCTTCGACATCTCGCTGTGCCACGACGTGCACGAGCGCCTGCAGCCGGTCGACGCGATCCGCTTCGCGCGCGACATGGAGCAGTTCGACCTGTTCTTCCTCGAGGACGCGATCCCGCTCGAAGACGGCAAGTGGCTGCGCCAGCTGCGCGGCAAGACCACCATCCCCTTGGCGCAGGGCGAGCTCTTCAACAATCCCTTCGAGTGGAAGTTCCTGATTGCAGAGCGGCTGATCGACTTCATCCGGGTGCACCTGAGCCAGATCGGCGGCATCACGCCGGGCCGCAAGCTGCAGATCTTCGCCGAGCAGTTCGGCGTCCGCACGGCGTGGCACGGGCCTGGCGACATGTCACCGCTCGCGCACGCGGCCAACATCCATATCGACCTCGCGGCGCGCAATTTCGGCGTCCAGGAGTGGTCCGGGACCGAGCCGCCCAACTTCGTGATCCAGGCGCTGAAAGGACCCCGTGAGGCGCTGCTCGACGTGTTCCCGGGCCTGCCGGAGTTCCGGCAGGGCTATGTGTATGCGAACGACAAGCCCGGCCTGGGCGTCGACATCGACGAGGAGGCCGCACGCCGATTTCCCTGCGAGAACAGCGTGACGACCTGGACCCAGACGCGGCGGGTCGACGGCACCCTGCAGACCCCTTGAGACCTGCCCCATGAAGATCACACGCCTCACGACCTACCGCGTTGCACCGCGCTGGATGTTCCTGAAGATCGAGACCGACGAAGGCATCAGCGGCTGGGGCGAGCCGGTGATCGAGGGCCGCGCGCTCACCGTGGAAGCCGCGGTACGCGAATTCGGCGAGACCCTGATCGGCCGCGATCCCGCGCGCATCAACGACCTGTGGCAGACCATGTACCGCGGCAACTTCTACCGCGGCGGACCGATCCTCATGAGCGCGATCGCCGGCATCGACCAGGCGCTGTGGGACATCAAGGGCAAGGCGCTCGGCGTGCCGGTCTACGATCTTCTCGGCGGCAAGGTGCGCGACCGCATGAAGGTCTACAGCTGGGTCGGCGGCGACCGGCCGGCGCAGATCGTCGAGGACATGGAGCGCCTGCTCGAAGGCGGCATCGACACCTTCAAGCTCAACGGCTGCGAGGAGATGGCGCTGCTCGACACGCCACGCGCCATCGACGCCGCGGTGGCCAAGGTGGCCGGCGTGCACGAGGCGCTCGGCACCCGCGTGAGCTTCGGCCTCGACTTCCACGGCCGCGTGTCGGCGCCGATGGCCAAGCCGCTGCTGCGCGCACTCGAGCCCTTCCGGCCGTTGTTCGTCGAGGAGCCGGTGCTGGCCGAGCAGGCCGAGCACTACGCGCGGCTGGCCGCGAGCACCTCGATCCCGCTGGCCGCGGGCGAGCGCATGTACTCGCGCTTCGAGTTCAAGCGGGTGCTCGAGGCGGGCGGCATCTCGATCCTGCAGCCCGACCTGTCGCACGCCGGCGGCATCACCGAATGCCACAAGATCGCATCGATGGCCGAGGCCTACGACGTCGGCTTCGCGCCGCACTGCCCGCTCGGGCCGGTGGCATTGGCCGCCTGCCTGCAGGTCGATTTCGTCGCCTACAACGCGGTGCTGCAGGAGCAGAGCATGGGCATCCACTACAACCGCGGCGCCGAGCTGCTGGACTACGTGCTCAACAAGGACGACTTCCGCATCGACGCCGGCTACATCCATGCGCTGCCCAAGCCCGGCCTCGGCGTCGAGGTCGACGAAGAGCGCGTGATCCACATGAGCCGCAACCCGCCCGACTGGCACAACCCGGTGTGGCGGCATGCGGACGGCAGCGTGGCCGAGTGGTAGCCGCTTCGGCGCCCCACAGACATCGAATCACCCCAAGACGGAGACATCCCATGAACACCCAGCACACGTCCCTTCGCACATCGCTTCGCGGCAGCCGGCGCATCGCCCTGGTGGCCCTGGCCGCCCTCGCCGTGGCCTCCGGCTGCGCCGTCGCCGAGGTCAAGGCCAAGCTCGGGCAGGCCATGCCCGACAGCCACCCGCAGTCGGTGGCGATGAAGAAGTTCGCCGAACTGGCGAACACCTACACCAAGGGCAACGTCAAGATCCAGACCTACTCGAGCGGCGTGCTCGGCAGCGACGAGAAGGAACTGCAGGCGGTGCAGGCCGGCACCCAGGAGTTCTACATCGGCACCCTGGCGCCGCTGTCCACCCGCGTGAAGGAAGTGCAGATCTGGGACCTGCCCTTCATGTTCCAGAACGAGCGCGAGGTCTATGCGCTGCTCGACGGCCCGTCGTCGAAGAAGATCTTCGAGAAGATCGAGCCCTCGGGCCTGGTCGGCCTGACCTGGACCGGCATGGGCTTTCGCAATCTCTCCAACAGCAAGCACAGCGTCACCAAGCTGGAGGACGTGAGCGGTCTCAAGGTCCGCGTCATGGCCAACCCGGTGGCGCTCGACACCTGGAAGACGATCGGCGCCAACGCGGTGCCGATGGCTTTCGCCGAAGTATTCCCGGCGCTCGAGATCAAGGCGCTCGACGGCCAGGAGAACCCGCTGCTGCACATGTACGCGAACAAGATGCAGGAAGTGCAGAAGTACATCTCCGTCACCAACCACGTCTACACCCCGTCGGCGCTGGTGGTGTCCAGGAAGTTCTGGGACACCCTCACTCCCGCCGACAAGGCCGGCATCCAGCAGGCCGCCGTCGAGGCCGGCCTCTACCAGCGCAAGCTGCTCGACGAGGGCAACGCCGACGTGATCGCCAAGTTCAAGGCCGACGGCGTCACGGTCAACACCATGAGCCCGGCCGAGCTGGCGCGCATCCAGGACAAGGTCAAGCCCGTGGTGACCAAGTTCTCGCCCCTCATCGGCGACGACTTCGTGAAGGGCTTCTACGACGAGATCGCCAAGGTGCGTTCGGCCGGCAAGTGAGCCGGCAAGGTGGCGGGCGGCCCGGGCGAGGCCGGCCGCCGCCGCCGATTCGTTCAACCTGGAGGCCGTTGTGGCAACAATGTTCAAGCGTCTGGCCGACGCGCTCACGCGCGCGCTCGAAATCGTGATGGTCGCCTGCATGGTGGTCATGCTGGTGATGGTGTTCGGCAACGTGTTGCTGCGGCTGTTCTTCAACACCGGCATCGACCTGTCGGAAGAAATACCGCGCTACGCCTTTGTCTGGATGACCTTCCTCGGCGCCATCGTCGGCATGCGCCGGCGCGCGCACCTGGGGGTCGACATGCTGGTGCAGGCGCTGCCTGCGCTCGGACGACGGGTCTGCTGGGGCATCAGCCAGGCGATCATGCTGGTGTGCTGCGTCTACATCGTCTACGGCACCTGGCTGCAGCACGACATCCTGGCCGGCACCTCGTCGCCGGTGGCGCAGCTCAGCACGCTGTGGGTGTTCGGCGTGAGCTACCTCACGGGCGGCGCGATCGGCCTCATCTGCCTGGTGAACCTGCTGCGCCTGGTCGCCGGCAAGGTCGGCGACGACGAACTGATCGACGTCCATGAGGAGGGGATGGCCGAGGCCCTCGAGGCCGAGCACGAGATGGAACAGCAACAAGCACGCGGAGGCGCCCGGCCATGACCATCTTCGTCTTCATCTCCTCGCTGCTCGGCCTCATGGCGCTGGGCATGCCGGTGGCCTTCGCGCTGATCGGCTGCGGCCTCAGCATGATGTTCTACCTGGGTGTCACCGACCCGCAGATCGTGGTCCAGAACATGTGGGACGGCGCCAACAGCTTCCCGCTGCTGGCGGTGCCCTTCTTCATGCTGGCCGGCGAGTTCATGAACGCGGGCGGCATGACACGGCGGATCATCATGATGGCCATGTCCTGGGTGGGGCACATCCGGGGCGGCCTCGGCTACGTGGCGGTGGTCGCCGCGGTCATCATGGCTTCGCTCTCGGGTTCGGCGGTGGCCGACACGGCGGCGCTGGCCTCGGTGCTGATCCCCATGATGCGCAACGCCGGCTACGACGTGAACCGCTCCTGCGGACTGATCGCCTGCGGCGGCATCATCGCGCCGGTGATCCCGCCGTCGATCGGCATGATCCTCTTCGGCGTGACCGGCGGGGTCTCGATCACCAAGCTGTTCATCGCCGGCATCGTGCCGGGCGTGCTGATGGGCCTGGCGATCATGCTGGCCTGGCGCTGGTCGATCGGCCGCGACAAGGTCAAGGTCGAGCCGAAGCGAACGATGGCCGAGCGCAGGCTCGCGACCCGCGAGGCGCTGTGGGCGTTGGTGCTGCCGGTGGTCATCGTCGGCGGCCTCAAGATCGGCATCTTCACGCCCACGGAGGCCGCGGTGATCGCGGCGGTCTATTCGCTCTTCGTCGGGCTGGTGGTGTACCGCGAGATCAAGCCTTCGGATCTCTTTCGCCTCTTCTACCGCGCGGCCGAGACCACCGCGGTGATCATGTTCCTGGTGTCGGCCGCGGGCGTGTCGGCCTGGCTCATCACGACCGCGGACATCCCGCAGCAGCTGGCCGCGCTGGTCGAGCCGCTGATGGGCAACAAGATGCTGCTGACCTTTGCGCTGATGATGCTGGTCCTCGTGGTCGGCACCGCGCTGGACTTCACGCCGACGGTGCTGATCATGACGCCGGTGCTGATGCCGGTGCTCAAGCAGGCCGGCATCGATCCCGTGTACTTCGGCGTGCTGTTCATCATGAACAACGCCATCGGGCTGGTCACGCCGCCCGTGGGCACGGTGCTCAACGTGGTCTGCGGCGTCGCCAGGATTCCGATGAGCGGCGCCATCCGCGGCGTGATGCCTTTCATGATCGCGCAGACCCTGGTGATGCTGCTGCTGGTGGTCTTCCCGGAGATCGTGATGTGGCCGCTTCGCATGATGACGCGTTGAATTCAATCCAAGGAGGAAGTGAAATGGAAGCTCTCGTGATCCACGCACCCGGAGACCTGCGCGTCGAGGAAGTGCCGACACCGGCGCTCGGAGCGGGCCAGCTGCTCGTGCGCGTGCGCTGCGGCGGCATCTGCGGCTCGGACCTGCACTACTACCAGCACGGCGGCTTCGGCGCCGTGCGCATCCAGGAGCCGATGGTGCTGGGCCACGAGGTGGCGGGCGTGATCGAGGCCATCGGGAGCGAGGTGACCGGCTTCGCGGCCGGCCAGCGCATTGCCGTCAGTCCGAGCCGGCCCTGCGGGCTGTGCCGCTTCTGCCAGGAGGGCCTGCAGAACCACTGCCTGGACATGCGCTACTACGGCAGCGCGATGCGCACGCCGCATGTGCAGGGGGCGTTTCGCCAGCAGATCGTGGTGGAGCCTCGCCAGGCGCATCTGCTGTCGGATCGGTTGAGCGACGGCGAGGGCGCAATGGCGGAACCGCTGTCGGTCGCGCTGCACGGCGTGCAACGGGCGGGGTCGCTGCTGGGCAAGAAGGTGCTCGTCACGGGATGCGGACCGATCGGCGCTCTCGCCATCATCGCGGCGCGGCGCGCGGGAGCGACCCATATCGTGGCCACCGACGTGGGTGCCCACCCCTTGAGCAAGGCGCTCAAGGTCGGGGCCGACGAGGTGGTCAATGTCGCCGACGATCCGGAAGGGCTGCGTCGTTTCGGCGCAGAAAAAGGTCAGTTCGACGTGCTCTTCGAGGCCAGCGGCAACGAACGCGCGCTGCGCGCTGCCTTCGACGTCCTGTGGCCTCGCGGCATCATCGTGCAGCTCGGGCTGAGCGGTGGCGAAATGAGCCTGCCGATCAACACGATCGTCGCGAAGGAATTCGACCTGCGCGGCGTCTTTCGCTTCCACCAGGAATTCGCCACGGCCGTCGAACTGCTCAACAAGGGCCTGGTGGACGTCAAGCCGCTGATCTCTGCCACCTTGTCGTATCGCGATTCGGCGCGCGCATTCGCGCTGGCCGCGGATCGTTCGCAGGCCATGAAGGTGCTGCTGAACTTCGACTGAACGCCACGCCCCGCGCGACGCGGGCGAGTTCTTCGGCCAGGTCATTGCGCTGCAGCGCCATGGCACGCCGGGCGAGGTCGCGCAGTCGGTGCTCTGCCTCGCATCGACGCCGAGCGGCTTCGTGACCGGGCGCCTGCTCATGCTCAGTTCGCCAGGCGCGCGATCAGCAGGTCGAGCAGCACGTGCAGTCGTTCCTGGCGTCGCATGTCGCGGTGATAGCCCAGCCAGGTGTCGCGGTTCGGTGGCTCGTCGCCGAGATCGACCCGCTCCAGCTGGGCCATCGAATCGCCGAGTGGGCGAGGCAGCACGGCCAGGCCTGCGCCCAGTGCGCACATCCTCGCCTGAACGTCGCGATTGTTGCTTCGTGCAGTCACCGTGGCGTTCGGAAGGATTCCTTTCAGCCAGACCGCATCGGGCGTGGCGCCGAGGGTCATGTCCATCGTGACGAGGGCCGTCCCGGTGCCGTCGCCTGCGCTCGGGTGTCTGGTGCCTGCCCTGATGTAGGCCGCGTAGGGGATGGTCATCAGTCGACGGGACACGACCTCCGCATCGTCGAACGGGTAGACCCGAAATACCAGGTCCGCCTCGCGTCGCTGGAGGCTGTAGGCCCTCGCGCTCGTGATCAGTTCGACCACCACGCCGTGTTGAAGCGCCGCATATTCGGTCAGCACCGGCGTGAGAATGTGCTCGCCGAACCAGTGAGAGGACGAGAGGCGGATCACGCCCTCGAGTTCCGGATCCTTGCCCGAGAGTTCACGCTGGAGTGCGAAAGTCTCCGCCTCGATTCGCTCGGCCCGGGGCAGCACCGAGGCGCCTTCGTCGGTCAGAACGAAGCCATCGTCCGTTCGCTGAAACAGCGGCTGTCCAATGGCCTCCTCGAGCGCACGGAGCCTTCGTCCCACAGTGGGTTGGCTCTGCCCGAGCTTGCGCGCAGCGGCGCCCAGCGAGCCTTCCTTCGCAATGGCCAGAAAGATCCGCAGGTCGCTCCATTCCATGCGCATCGTGCCATTGTGAATGCACTTTCGACGGATGCGCGCGTCGTTGCCGGGCAACCCGGAAAGTGCCCCGGAGGCTAGGGCCTGTTCACACTATTTCCGCGATCCCCGGAAATAGTGTGAACAGGCCCTAACCCGGCCGGATTGCTTCCCAATAGCGTGAACTATGTCAAGTTCGTCGCGATAACTTCCCGGGCCTGCAACGATCGGTTCCCCGGCGCTCTTAAAGTCGGAGCGAAAGGCAACAGCGTCCGGACGCGCCGGGGAATAGGCCTCGGGCGCGACCGGCGAAGTCCTTCATGACTTTCAAGAAACTCCGGATCACCGGGCCCGGAGCTGCGCCCTACCAGCTCGGTCAGCCCATGCATGTCTACGATGCCAACGTTCTGCTCGGAACGCTGGACCCCGTGCCGGTTTCCGGCGCCGGCACGGAAATCCACATCGAGCACTTCGAACCGACCCGGGTCGTACGCGAGGAGCAGCGGCACATCGGGCGGCTGGTGTTCCTCGAGATCTGCGCCTTCATCTCGGAGCACTTCCACCAGGTGCAGGCCATCAGCTTTGCCTTCGCGCGGGAGGTGAGCCTCCTGGGCGGCGGCGTCCAGCAAGCGGCCGCGCGCGTGGAGACGATGGACCGCATCGGCGCCGTCAACGTCCAGATCCGGCCCAAGGCCGACGCGCTGCCGTGGCAGTTCGTGGTCTCGGGCGTCTGGGTCTACAGCGAATCCAGCATGGCGGCGCTGCGCATCGTGCTCGAGGAACAGCGCGCGCTCTATCGCGCGCGGCCGATCACCGTCGGCGTGGCGGACAGGCCCGGGGTGCGCGCCGCGCTGCGGCGGCTGGTCTCCCGGCGCAGGGGCGAATAGCGGCCTCTCCCGTCGGCGGCTGCCGCGGCGATCCCTCGAGCGGGCGCCGGCGAGACCGCAGGCCCGATCCTCGGCATGGCGGCGGACGCCAAGCCGCCGCACCTGCTGTTCGAGCTGATCCAGAGCGCCCAGCACCTGATCCCGCCCAATCACACCTTCGTCGCCTTCGGGGTGCTGCTGGTCGGAATGATCACCGGCATCGACGGCTCCGGCTTCGCGGGACTGCCGCTCACCGGTACCTTGTCCGGGGCGTTGGCGCCGGCCGCCGCCGGCATGGACCCGGCGACGCTGGCCGCGGTCGGCCAGATGGGCGCCGTGTGGACCGGCGGCGGCACGCTGATCGCGTGGTCCTCGCTGATGCGGTGGCCGGCTTCGCGCGGGTGCCGGTGCTTGCCGCCGTGCGAGCCTTGCTGTTTCCGGTCCTCACCGGTCTGGTCGTGTCCACGGTCTGCGCGGTGATGCTGTGGCCATGACCGGTAACGCTGCGGCGCACGCCGACCGCGATGGCGCGGCATCCGGGTTGTACCAGCATCCGGAACGCCGGGAAATCAGCTTCCTGCCGGTCCTGGCGCCAGGGGTTCGAGCGTTCGTCCAAGCGATCCGCAGCGGCCGGACGCGTCTGCTTCCCTTTCGGGAAGCTGCATGGGCGGGAGATTGCGCCTATTCTCACGCTCTCGCTTGCTCGATCGGTTCCGAATTGCCGTCCATCGCTTCGCCGGGTGGCGTGCCGGGGCCGCGGGGCTGACGAGGCGCCCATGTATCAGTATCAATCTCGAGGAGAGGTCCAGTGAACATCCATCGCGTCCGCGCGTCCCTTATCGCCTGCGCCAGCCTGTCCGTCGTCGCCTGTGCCCCCCGCACGCCGCCGGCCACCATCGATGGCTACAAGCCGCCGGCCATCTTCGGCGGCTTCATGTCGCCGCAGGTATCGCGCACCGGCTGCATCGATGCGGTCTCGCGCTACCTCAAGGTGCCGCGCGACAGCGTCACGCCGATCAGCGACCAGCAGACCATGAAGGACGGCTACTACATCGTGACGCTGAGCGTGGCCGGTCAGGCGCGGCCGTTCAATTGCACGGTCGACGAGAACGGCATCACCTCCGATGTGATCCGCGCGCCTTGATGCTGCAAAGCATCACAGACCACCTCCCTCATCGAACTGCTGGAACCCGTCCTTGAACGCGTCGCGCAGAAACTGCACGAACGCGGTGACGGCCAGCGGTACATGGCTCGCATAGGGGCGGATCGCGTAGAGATGCTCGGCGAAGGTCCCGACCGGCGTCCATCGCGGCAGCACCCTGACCAGGCGGCCGGTCTTCAGGGCCGACTGGGCGCTGAAGTCGGGCAGCAGCGCGATGCCCAGCCCCGTCATCGCGGCGTCGCGCAGCGCCTCGCTGTTGTTGGCCGCCAGGGGCCCGGCGATCGGCACCGTGACGCGCTCTGAAGCGCCGCGCCGTTCAGACTGGAAGGTCCAGGTCGGGACGTCATGGGCACGCGGGTAGTAGAGGCAGTCGTGCGCGCCCAGGTCGGCGGGCTCGGCTGGCGCGCTGCGGTGCCGCAGGTAGGCCCGGCTGGCGACGAGCACCGATCTCGTCTCGCAGAGCTTCCAGGCGACATGGGTGTCGGGCACCGCCGCGGCATGCCGGATCGCAAGGTCGAAGCCTTCCATGGCCAGCGAGCTGAGCCGATCGGAGAGGTCGAGCTCCAGCCGCACTTGCGGATTCGCGCGCAGGAAGCCCGCGATGCGCGGCACGAGCTGCTGGCGCGCCAGCGCGACCGGCGCCGTCACGCGCAGCAGCCCGCGCGGCGACCCCGCCAGGTCGCGCACGCTGGCGAAGGTGTGGGCGATGCGCTCATAGGGCTCGCGGGTCTCGTCGGCGAGGCGCTGCCCGGCTTCGGTGAGTCGCACACTGCGCGTCGTCCGGCGCACCAGTGCCACCCCGGCGGAGCGTTCGAGTTCGGCGATGTTGTGGCTCACGGAGGCCTTGCTCACGCCCAGGCGGGCCGCCGCGGCGGTATAGCTGCCTTGCTGGCCGAGCACGACGAGCCAGTGCACGTGGGTCCAGAGCGATTCGACATTTCGGTCTTCCATGCATCCATTGTTCATCAAATTGAACAATGAATTCAGGCGGCGAGCCTTGGCAGACGCATCCGGCGTTCCTAGACTGTGGCGTTCGCTTCCGTTTCCCACAATCAACGCCACCGGCAGACCATGACAGTCCAATCCCGCGCTCCCGCCGCCATCGCCCACTTCATCGCAGGCCGTCCTGCCGCCGGCGGTTCGTCCCGGTCGCAGGATGTCTTCAATCCCGCGACAGGGCGGGTGACCGGCAGCGTGGCCCTGGCCAACCGCGCCGACGTGGATGCCGCGGTGGCGGCCGCGCAGGCCGCCTTCCCGGCCTGGGCCGACACGCCGCCGATCCGGCGCGCCCGCGTGATGTTCAAGTTCCTCGAGCTGCTGAACAAGCACAAGGACGAGCTGGCCCACCTGATCACCGCCGAGCACGGCAAGGTCTTCACCGACGCCCAGGGCGAGGTCACGCGCGGCATCGACATCGTCGAATTCGCCTGCGGCATCCCGCAGCTGCTCAAGGGCGACTTCACCGACCAGGTCTCCACCGGCATCGACAACTGGACCCTGCGCCAGCCGCTGGGCGTGGTGGCCGGCATCACGCCCTTCAACTTTCCGGTGATGGTGCCGATGTGGATGTTCCCGGTGGCCATCGCCGCGGGCAACACCTTCGTGCTCAAGCCCAGCCCGACCGACCCGAGCGCGTCGCTGCGCATGGCCGAACTGCTCAAGGAGGCCGGCCTGCCCGACGGCGTCTTCAACGTCGTGCAGGGCGACAAGGAGGCGGTCGACGCGCTGATCGAGCACCCCGACGTGAAGGCGATCAGCTTCGTCGGCTCGACCCCGATCGCCAACTACATCTATGAAACCGGAGCGCGCCATGGCAAGCGCGTGCAGGCGCTCGGCGGCGCCAAGAACCACATGGTGGTGATGCCCGATGCCGACATCGAGCAGACCGTGGACGCGCTGATCGGCTCGGGCTACGGCTCGGCCGGCGAGCGTTGCATGGCGATCTCGGTGGCGGTGCTGGTGGGCGACGTGGCCGACAAGGTGATGCCGCTGCTGACCGAGCGGGCCAGGACGCTGAAGGTGCTCAACGGCACCAACCTGGCCGCCGAGATGGGTCCGATCGTCACGCGTGCGGCGCACGAGCGCATCACGGGCTACATCGCCCAGGGCGAAAAGGAAGGCGCCAAGCTCGTCGTCGACGGCCGCGGCTTCGACGGCAATGCCGCGGGCGAAGGCTGCGGCGACGGCTTCTGGATGGGCGGCACGCTGTTCGACCACGTGACCCCCGAGATGCGCATCTACAAGGAAGAGATCTTCGGGCCGGTGCTGTCCTGCGTGCGGGTGCACGACCTGAAGGAGGCGGTGGACCTGATCAACGCGCACGAGTTCGGCAACGGCGTTTCCTGCTTCACGCGCGACGGCAACGTGGCGCGCGAGTTCAGCCGGCGCATCCAGGTCGGGATGGTGGGCATCAACGTGCCGATCCCGGTGCCGATGGCCTGGCACGGCTTCGGCGGCTGGAAGAAGAGCCTGTTCGGCGACATGCACGCCTACGGCGAGGAAGGCGTGCGCTTCTACACCAAGCAGAAGTCGATCATGCAGCGCTGGCCCGAGAGCATCGGCAAGGGCGCCGAGTTCGTCATGCCAACGGCCATGTAGCGGACGTCCTCCGGCCGGCGGTGGCGCGCACCCGCCGGCACCCTACTTCTTGCGACGGACCATCTCGCCCGCGACGGCCGTGAACTGCTCCTCGATCTCGTGCTTGAGAAAGTCCCGACCACCGCTCTTGATGTGCGTCAAACTTCCGGGATGTCCGGATGTGCTTCACTGTCACATTCTTGAGGTTCAAGAAGAATTGGAGTTCGCCGCGCCGGGACCGGCGCTCTCCAGGAGCAGTCGATGACCCCTGATGCCTTTGTCCATGTTCCCCGCCTGCGTGGGCGGATCACGCCACCCGAGCGATCCGAGCTGCGCGCCACGCCGGCGGTCATGGCAGCCTGGGATGCGCGCGCGCGCGGTCTTGGCCGAACGGCCAACTGGCGCTGGACCGACGAGGCGCTGGAAGCATCGCGGCGCGAGGTCATCGGCGCAACGGTCGGCGCCCGCGACCTCTGGGTCTACGGCTACGGATCGCTGATGTGGGATCCGGCGTTCCGATTCGCCGAGATCCGGCTGGCGACGCTGGCCGGTCATCGGCGGCGCTTCAGCATCCGGGCGACGATCGGCCGCGGCTCGCCCGAGTACCCCGGACTGATGCTGTCGCTGGAGCCCGGCGATGGCGACTGCCAAGGCCTGGCCTTCCGCATCGACGCGGCATGCGCCGACGCCGAGTCGGCGATCCTGTGGCGGCGCGAGATGATTCGCGGCGGCTACGCGCCGGCGCTGCTGCCGGTGCAGACGCCGCAGGGCACGGTCACGGCGCTGGTGTTCGCGGCGAACGACCGGCACCCCGACCACGTCGGCGAATGCCCGCTGGAGCAGACCGCTGCATGCATCGCCCGGGGTACAGGCGTGCTGGGCACCAATCGCGACTACCTGGAACAACTGGCGGCGCAGCTGCAGGCGCTGGCGATCGAGGACCCGTACGTCGGGACGCTGCTGCAACAGGTGCGCGCGGCCGTCGAGAGTTGAGCCGCCGGCTCCGATGCCGAGCGTTCCCGCCTACGTCGGCCACTGGAAGCGCATCGACTCGATGAAGCGCTTCAGCTTCGGCGGCTGGAGCCGCGCTTGCGGATAGACCAAATGCACCGGCAGGGCGGCAGCCTGCCATTCGGGTGCCAGCTGGACCAGGCGGCCTTGCGCCAGGTCCTCGGCCAGCAGCCAGGTCGACCCCACGCACACGCCCATGCCCATCACGGCGGCGCTGCGCAAGGCGTAGAGGCTGTCGGTGCTCAGGCGCGGGCGCAGGGCCACGCGGCAGCTCTCGCCGCTGCGCACGTGCGACAGCAGGATCTCGGTGCGGTAGAAGGTGCGCAGCGCGAGCCAGGGCAGCCCCGCGAGCTCGCGGGCATGCGTCGGCGCGGCTGAGCCCTGCAGCACCGAGGGCGCGGCGACCACGATGCGGGGCACTTCGCTGAGCTTGATGGCGACGACACCCAGGTCGTTCACTTCGCCGACCTGGATCGCGCAGTCGACGCCCTCGGCAATGAAGTCGGGCCGCCGGTCGTGCAGCAGCCATTCGACGCTGACCCGCGGATAGCGGCGGATGTAGTCGGCCAGCGGCCCGACCAGCAACTGCTGGCCGAAGGCGTGCGGCGCCACCACGCGCAGCATGCCTTCGGGATCGTCCTCGTCGCCCCGCAGGTCCGACTCGAACGCCTGCCAGCTCTCGATCAGCTCCCTGGCGCGCTCGACACAGCGCTCGCCGTCCTCGGTCAGCTTCATCGCGTGCGTGGAGCGGCGCAGCAGCCGCACCCCGAGCAGGCGCTCGAGTGCCTGCAACCGGCGACTGACCGTGGGCTGCGTGGTCCGCATCTGCGCCGCCGCGGCCGACAGGCTCCCTGCCTCGACGATCTGCACGAAGGTCTTCATCAGCTCGATGCGGTCGGATGGCGCGGCGATGGACGTGGGGCGTGCGGGCGGTGGCATGGCTGGAGACGTATTGTTGTATGCGTGAATCGTATAACTGTTGTGCGCTCTCGGCGGCTACCAAAGGAATTCGATGGCGTTCAAACTCCAGTTCATCCAAGAAATCAAGGGTTTTCACCATGTCTTCCATTCAAGCAGTGCATGCCAACGCGGCCCGCGACGTCCTTCAGGCGCCCCGGCAAGTGCCGGCTTCGCTGGTCCTGCTGCTGGCCACCGGCGCCGGACTCGCGGTGGCGTCGATCTACTACAGCCAGCCGATGCTCGGCGTGCTGGGCGCCGACATCGGCGCCTCGACCCGCACGGTCGGCTTCGTGCCGACGCTGACGCAGCTGGGCTATGCGCTCGGCATCCTGCTGCTGGCGCCGCTCGGCGACCGCTTCGACCGCCGCCGCATCATCCTCGCGAAGGCGGCGGCGCTGTGCGCGGCCCTGCTGCTGGCCGGTGCCGCGCCGGGCATCGGGCTGTTGCTGGTGGCCAGCCTGGCGATCGGCCTCGCCGCCACCCTGGCACAGGACATCGTTCCCGCCGCCGCCACGCTGGCACCCGAGTCGCATCGCGGCAAGGTGGTCGGCATGGTGATGACGGGGCTGCTGCTGGGCATCCTGCTGTCGCGCGTGGTGAGCGGCTTCGTGGCCGAGCACTTCGGCTGGCGCGCGATGTTCGTGGTGGCGGCGGCCAGCATCGCGCTGATCGGCGCTGCGGCCTGGCGCGGTCTGCCCCGCTTCCGGCCCACCACGCAACTGGCCTATGGCGCGTTGCTGGGCTCGCTGGCCGCGCTGTGGCGGCGCCATGGCGCGCTGCGTCGGGCGACGCTGGCGCAGGGCCTGCTGGCGATCGGCTTCAGCGCCTTCTGGTCGACCCTGGCCGTGATGCTGCACGGCGCGCCCTTCCATCTCGGCAGTGCCGCGGCCGGTGCCTTCGGGCTGGCCGGCGCCGCCGGTGCGCTGGCCGCGCCGCTGGCCGGTCGATTGGCCGACAGCCGCGGGCCCGAACGCGTGACCCGCCTCGGCGCCGGGCTGGTCGTGCTGTCGTTCGCGGCCATGGCGCTGATGCCGGTCCTGTCGTCCTCCGCCCAGTTGTGGCTGCTGGCCGCCAGCGCGATCGGCTTCGACCTCGGCGTGCAGGCCACGCTGATCGCGCACCAGACCATCGTCTACGGTATCGAGCCCGCGGCGCGCAGCCGGCTCAACGCGGTGCTGTTCACGGGCATGTTCATCGGCATGGCCGCGGGCTCCGCCCTGGCGGCGCTGCTGCTGCCGTCCTGGGGCTGGATGGGTGTGACCGCGCTGGCGACGGCATCGGGCGTGGGCGCGCTGGCGGTGCGCCTGTTTCCCCGGCGGCTGCGCTAGCTTGCTAACATCGTCGGCCATGCCAAACACCACGCCCGCACTGGCCCCGCTTCGAGATTTCGTGTCGGCACTGACGGCACTGCTCGAACAGCAGCCCGAGGAGCCTCGCATCCTGCGCGAGGGCGGCTTGCTGCTCGCTCGTCTCGTCGCCACCGACGACTGGCTGCCGCCCGAATATGCATGCCCCCATCCGCAGTACTACCAGCAGTACCTGTTGCACCTGGACGCGGCCGAACGCTTCTCGGTGGTGTCCTTCGTCTGGGGTCCAGGCCAGGCGACGCCGGTGCACGACCACACGGTTTGGGGGCTCGTGGGCATGCTGCGAGGTGCGGAGAATGCGCAGTCCTACGCGATGCAGGACGGAGTTCCGGCGCCGCAGGGCGAGCCTGTTCGGCTCGTGCCGGGCCAGGTGGAAGCCGTCTCGCCCACGGTCGGCGACATCCATCGCGTGAGCAACGCCTTCGATGACCGGGTGTCGGTCAGCGTGCACGTCTATGGCGGCAACATCGGCACCGTCCAGCGCAGCGTGTTCACCGGCGACGGGCAGCGCAAGCCCTTCGTCTCCGGCTACGCGAATGCCGGCGTTGCCAACCTGCTGGATCGCTGAAGCGGCAGGCCGGTGGCCGGCCGGCCGGATCAGGCCCCGGTCGCGAAGCCGGTGTCGAAGGTCGGGCGCACATCCAGCGGCTGCCTGATCAGGCCCACCTGGTGATAGAAGTCCGCGGTGCGCTGCTGGTCGGCGATCACCTGCGCGTCGATGGGCACCCACCGCTGCTGGCGGCGCTCGAACTGGCGCTTCGCGGCCTCGGGCGGGATGCCGATGATCTTCGCGAGCGTGGCCGAGAAGGCGTCGACATGACGGTACGACCAGGCCTGGGCCTTCACCACGCGCTGCAGGAAGTCCTGCAGCACCGGCCGCTTGGCGGCGATCGCTGCGTCGGTTGCGGCCAGGTAGCTGAGTCCCGGCAGCAGGCCCCGTCCGCTCACCAGCACGCGCGCATGCCGGCTCGTTTCCGCCAGCGCGGTGTACGGCTCCCAGGTGGCCCAGGCATCGACCGAGCCCTGCGTCAATGCCAGCTTGGCATCGGCGGGTGCGAGGAAGCGCAGGGTCACGTCTTCCGGGCGGAGGCCGGCGGCGATGATGGCCTTGAGCGTGACGAAGTGGCCGATCGAGCCGCGGTTGGTGGCGATGCTCCCGCCCTTGAGATCGGCCGCCGTCTTCAGCGGCGAATCGGGCCGCACCAGCACGGCCGTGCCGTAGGCGTCGGAGCGGTTGGCACCGATGGCCTTGACGCGCGTGCCCGCCGCGAGGGCGAAGACGAGCGGCGCATCGCCGATCGGGCCCGAGTCGACGGCCCCGGCATTGAGCGCCTCGGCCAACGGTGCCGCGGCGGGGAACTCCGACCATTGGATGTCGTAGCCCAGGGCTTCCAGTTCACCCGCGGCTTCGAGCAGCGCACGCAGTCCGCCCTTCTGGTCGCCGGCCTTGAGAACGGGGCGCGTTTGCGCATGCAGGAAAGGGGTCGGCCAGGCGATCGCCGCGGCGCCGGCGAGCGTGTGGGCCACGAATTGGCGGCGCGAGGGGTGTGTCATGAGGGAAATCCTCGAGAGTTGTAAATAGCGAGCGGCTTCAGTGAACGAAGCCGCCCTTGAGGAAGCGCACCGGCTCGGCATCCATGCGCGCGATCAGCGCGCCGAGGCCGTCGGCGCGCGGCGTGTCGCCCTTTGTGCGTTGCGCGCCGGTGTCGGTGCGGCACAGAAGGTCGTCTTCCGACCAGCCGGCTTCGCCCGGCGTGCTGCGCGCGCGCAGCCAGCCATCGCGGTCCGCGAGCAGTTGCGTGCCGTCCATCGGGTCGGTGCCGGCGATCAGTGCGAACGCATCCCACGCGGAGGATGATTCGACGATGCACCCGGTCATGGGCGTCGGCACGCCGTCGCCAGCCGGGCGGAGACGAATGGTGACCAGGCGGGGGTCCTCTAGCGGCTCCGACGCCGCGCCGGCCGCGACGATGCGCACCCGCTGTCCGCGCCAGCTCGCGAGCCGGCGCGGTTCGCGGCCCTCGCATCGGACGACGGCGTCGGGAAGGCCGATCGGCTGGCGCCAGGCACCGGTGGCACGCAGGCTCTGGCCCGCGCCCTGGGCCTTCATGAAGTCGATCAGCGCCCAGGCATCGCCGTCCGTCAACTGCGCGAAGGCCGGCATGGTCGTGCGGCCGTGCCGATCGGTCGTGCCATGGCGCACGTGCCACAGCAGGTCGCCGTCGGCGCGCTGCCACAGCAGGGGCCCGGCGAGGTCCGGGGGCCACACCGGCTGCGTGGCGGCGAGGGCACCCTGGCCTCGCCCGTCGAGGCCGTGGCAGCCCGCGCAATGCGCCGCGTAGAGCGTGCGCCCGCGCGCGATGGACTCGGCGCTGAAGCCCGTGGGCGAGCGATGAAAGCTCGTCGGATAGGCGGGCACCAGCACCACCTGCGCGGCCGGCCACGGCGCGAGGACCAGCAGCAGCGGCACCACCGCAACCAGAATCCAGCGCCGGCGCCGCCAGAAGCACGCGATCGCGACGATCGGCACGGCCAGCGCGAGCACCGCCAGTGTCAACGCCAGCCGCCGCGCCTGCCCGAGGTCGATCAGCAGGTTCTCGCCCGACAGGCGCAGCGCCCACGGCCAGGCCGGCTGGCCGTGGCTGGCGCCGGCGACACCGAGCCCGTGCAGCAGGCGCAGCAGCCCCGATTGCGCCCCCTCTAGCAGTCCGATCAGCGGATTCAGCCATTCGACACCCGCTGCGCTCATCGCTCGATCCGGGCGCGAGCCCCACCTACCATGTGGCGTCGAGTCCGAGATGGCGCAGCGCCTCGTGCCGGAGTTCCGCCAGTCGTGGATGGCCGCGATGCCGGGGGTAGGGCAGGTCGACCACCAGTTCGGCGCTGATGCGTGCCGGCCGGTCGCTCAGCACGACCACGCGGTGGGCCAGGAACAGGGCCTCCTCGACGTCGTGCGTGACCAGCAGCGCCGAGAAGCCGGCGCGCTGCCAGAGGTTCACCAGTTCGCTCTGCATGGCGATCCGCGTCAGCGAATCGAGCTTGCCCAGCGGCTCGTCGAGCACCAGCAGCCGCGGGTCGTTGACCAGCGCCCGGGCCAGCGCGACGCGCTGCGCCATGCCGCCAGACAGCTGATGCGGGAAGCTCTTCGCGAAGTCGCCGAGGCCGACCCGCCGGAGCGCGTCGTCGACGCGCGAGCGCTGCGTCTTCAGCAGCCCGCGCGCCTGCAGGCCCAGCGCGACGTTGTCCCAGACGCTGCGCCAGGGATAGAGCGTCGGGTCCTGGAAGACGACGATGCGCGAAGGGTCGGGCCGCGTGATGGGCTCGCCGTCCTGCGAGATCGTGCCGGCGGTCGCGGGCTCGAGCCCGGCCACCAGCCGCAGCAGGGTCGACTTGCCGCAGCCGCTCGGCCCCAGCAGCGCGACGAACTCGCCCGGGCGCACATCGAGGTCGATGCCGTCGAGCACCTGCAGCACGCCGGTCGGCAGCTTGAACCAGTGGCTGACGCTCCGGATGGCGATCCCGGCGCCGGCGTTCGCGGTCGCGGTCGGCGGGGCTGCCGCGGCGCTCGTCGTTGCTACCATTTGACCGTCCCCTTCTGCCACGAGAGCGCACGGTCGCGCACCGCGAAGAGCAGCGTGATCAGCCCCGAGCACAGCACGGCCATCACCAGCAGCGCCGCGTACATGTTGGCGTAGGCGGCCCAGCCCTGGGCCCATTGCAGGTACCAGCCGAGGCCGGCCTTGACGCCCATCATCTCGGCCGTGACCAGCACCGAGAACGATGCGCCCAGCCCCATGAAGAGGCCGACGAAGACCGAAGGCAATGCCGCCGGAACCGCGACGCGCAGAACCAGGAACCATTCCGGCGCACCGAGCGTGCGCGCCACGTCGTAGTAGTTCTTGTTGACCGATGCCACGCCCGACCAGCTCAGCACCGCCACCGGGAAGAAGGTCGCGAGTGCGACCAGGAACACCGCGGCGGCGTAGCTCGAGGGCGCGAAGAAGAAGGCCAGCGGGAGCAGCGCCGACGCCGGCACCGGCCCGAGGAAGCGCAGCAGCGGATGCACCCAGTAGCCCGCGATGCGCGACCAGCCGATCCACACGCCGGTGGCGAAGCCGACCAGCGCGCCGAGCACGAAGCCGTGCGCCAACAGCCGCAGCGAATGCGCGGTCGACAGGCCGAGCCGGCGCCAGTCCTCGATGGCGACGTCGAGCAGGCTTTGCGGCGGCGCGAAGAAGGGCGGCGGCAGCAGGCCGAGCTTGGCCGTGAGCACCTCCCACAGCGCGAGCAAGACGGGTGCGGCGACGAGCCACTGGCCGGCCGGGCGCAGCTTGCGGCCGATCCGCCCGGCGCGGACGCCGAGCAGCGCCACCGCCAGCAGCCCCGCCGCGACCCCGATGGCGGCGAGCCCGAACTCGCGCGTGAAATTCCAGTCGCTGAAGCCGACTTCGCGATTGGGCCAATAGACGGTCAGCACCCCGAGTGCCAGCCAGGCGGCTGCCGCGACGATGCCGGTGCGCCAGACGCCGGAGACGGCGGGCTCGGGCAGCACGGCCGGCGTGGCGTCGGTTCGCGCGCCCCGTCGGGCGTGCACGCGTGACGGCGCAGACGGAGGCCGCGGTGCGTCGAGCATGTTTGCGGCCGTCGTCATGCCAGCACGTCCACCGACACGTGGTTGGCGAGCCGCGCCGGATCGGTGCTCTGCTTCAGCACGCCGACCGAGCGGAAATCGCGGGCATAGAACTCGACCTCGTCGCGCAGGTTCCTGCCGACCGGGTGATGGGCGTGCGTCAGCGTGCCGAGCAGCGCCTGCAAGTCCTCGACCGGCACCTTGGGCGAGTACTTCGCAAACAGCCTGGCCGATTCGTTGGGGTTCTCGGCCACGAAGTCCGAGGCCTGCACGATAGCGCGCACCAGCGCCGCCACCACCGGCTTCTCCTTGCGCACCAGTTCGCCGCGCGCGCCGACGATGCAGCAGACCTTGTCCTTGTATTCGCCCGAGAGGTTCGAGGCCAGTTCCTGGTAGCGCCCCTTGTTGCGCTTCTCGATCAGGTAGAGCGTCGGGTCGCCATCCGCGATCGCCTGGATCTCGCCCTTGTTGACCGCGATGTCGAGCAGGTCGGCCGGGTACTGGCGCCAGCTGACGTCCTTGTCGGCGTCGATGCCGTTCTTCTTGAGCAGGATCGAGAAGAAGTTCTTGCCCGGGCTCGCGATGTCCGACACGCCGATGGTCTTGCCCCTGAGCTTCTGCAGGTCGGTCACGCCGGCTTCCTTGACGCCGACCAGCCGCACGCAGCCGCCGTGCGAGCTGCCGACGATCTTGACGTCGAAGCCCGATTCGAGCGGCTTGAGCCAGCGGTGGATCATGCCCACCGCCGCGTCGGCCTTTTCCGTCGCGAGCGACTCGAGCAGCTGGTCGGTCGATCCGGTGTAGTTGATCAGCTCGACCTGCAGGCCGTTCTTCTCGAAGATGCCGCGCTCTTGCGCCACCACCACCGGCGAGAGGCAGAAGGCGGATGCGTTCCATGCAAAGCTGAGCTTGCGCTGCTGCGACCAGGCGCGCGTGGCGATCAGGCCGCTGGAGGCGATGACCGCGGCGGCGCCGCCGGCACGCAGCACGCCGCGGCGCGAAAGGGAGGTGTGTTTCATGGCGGGGAGGGACTCTCTGGTTCAGTCAAGCAGTTCGGGCTCGGCCTCGACCAGCCCTTCGTAGAGGCTCTCGAAGGCATGCAGCGCGCCTTCGGGCCCGCCGATCTGCCCGTGCGTGTGGCGTGCGACAGCCTCGGCGATCGGCTGCGGCTTGCCGGCGGCTTCGGCCAGCAGCTGGGTGTGGCAGGCGTTGTCGAGCGCGATGTACCACCAGGCCGCGGCCTCCACGCTGGGGCCCGCGCTCAGGATGCCGTGGTTCTTGAGGATCGCGCCCTTGCGGTCGCCCAGCGCCCTGGCGATGCGCAGGCCCTCGCTTTCGTCCACCACCATGCCGGTGAAGTCGTCGAACAGCGCATGGTCGTCGTGGAACACGCAGGCGTCCTGCGTGAGCGTGTCGAGCTTTCGGCCCAGCGTCGACCAGGCCTTGCCGTAGGTCGAGTGCGTGTGCGCGGCGGCGACGATCTTCGGGTTGTGCTCGTGGATCGCGGCATGGATCGCGAAGGCCGCCTTGTTGAGCGGACGCTCGCCGATCACGGTCTCGCCCCGGGCGTTGACCAGCAGCAGGTCCGACACCTTGATGCGCGAGAAATGCACGCCCAGCGGATTGACCCAGAAGTGATCGGGCAGCTCCGGGTCGCGCGCCGTGATGTGGCCGGCCAGGCCCTGCGCGAAGCCGAGGCGCGCGAACAGGCGGAAGGCGCCGGCCAGCCGCTCCTGCCGATGCCGGCGCTCGGCCTCGACGCCGGCGCGCGGTGCGGGTGGGTCGAACCAGTACTTCTGCTGCGGGTTCGGGTTGAGGGCGAGGCGGGTGCGGGGGCGCTCTGCGCCGCGGGCGATGTCGAGTACGGCGCTCATTCTGATCCTTCGGGCACGGGGATGCATCGAGCGCTCAGGCCGCCTTGCGCTGCGCGGACAGGCGCTGCGCCACCCGTTCGCGCGTGCGCGGGATCAACTCGCGCCCGTAGTCGATGGCGTCCTCGAGCGGATCGAAGCCGCGGATCAGGAAGGTCGTCACGCCGAGCGCGTGGTAGTCGAGCAAGGCGTCGGCCACCTGCTCGGGCGTGCCGACCAGCGCGGTGCTGTTCGAGCGGCCGCCGATCTCCTGGGCCACGGCGGTCCAGAGGCGCTTGTCGAGCCGCGGGCCTTTCTCGGCCGCCGCCAGCAGGCGCTTCGCGCCCTCGCTCTGCAGCGGACCGCCGCGGCCGAAGCCCTGCACCACGCGCAGGCGCCGGGTCTCGGCCAGGATGTGGTCGGCCCGTTCCCAGGCCTTCGCCTCGGTGTCGGCGAGGATCGGACGGAACGAGACCGAGAAGCGCAGGCTGCGCCCGTGCTTCGCGGCTTCGGCGCGCACGCGCCCGGTGAGTTCGCGCGCCTGGGCCAGCGACTCGCCCCACAGCGCATAGACGTCCGCATGCTTTCCGGCGACCGGGATCGCCGCTTCGGAAGCGCCGCCGAAGTAGACCGGCACATGCGGCCGGCCGTTCAGCGACTGCAGCGGCTTCACCTCCGAGAAGGCATCCTTGAACCGGTAGTGGGCGCCTTCGTGGTCGAAGGGCTTGTCCAGGGTCCACACCTTGCGCAGCACGTCGAGGTACTCGTCGGTGCGGGCGTAGCGCTGGTCGTGGTCGAGCCAGTCGCCGTCGCGCTTCTGTTCCTCGTCGGAGCCGCCGGAGATGTAGTGCACGCCGAGCCGGCCGCCGCTGAACTGGTCGAGCGAGGCGAACTGCCGCGCGGCCAGCGTCGGCGCGACGAAGCCGGGCCGGTGCGCCAGCATGAAGTGGATGCGCTCGGTGACCGACGCGGCGTAGGCCACGGTCAGCGTGGCATCGGGGCTGGTCGAATGGTGAGGCACCAGCACGCGGTCGAAGCCGGCCTGTTCGTGGGCCTGCGCGAAGGCGCGCACGTAGTCGCGGTCGATCGCGGGGCCGCGCGCGGGATGGATCTCCGAGACCTTCCGGGCCTGGATCATGCCGATGAATTCGATGTCGCTCATGAGGGTGTCCTTGCTTGCAATGAAGAGGTGAAAGTGAAAAGGAAGGGGATCAGGCCGGGGTGCCGCGCGACAGCGCGGCGCCGAAGCTGCGGTCCCACAGCGGGGCGACGTCGGCCGGGCCGTCGAGCACGCCGAGCTTCAGGAAGGTGTCGGCCACTTCCTGGTGGCTGCGCAGCACGCCCTGGGTGACGGGGCCGAGCGCGTAGTCGTTGCTGCGGCCGTTGAACAGTTCGATCAGGTCGCCCACCGGCACCCGCGTTTCGGCCGATTGCGCCTTGGCGTAGTCCAGGTAGTTGTCGTTGGCCCATGCGTAGGCGCGCTGCAGCCGCAGCAGGAAGTCCGTGATGGCGGCGTGGCGCAACGGGTCGTCCACCGCGCGCGGATTGGCATAGACCGGGAAGTTGCCCGAGAGATAGCCCTGGCCGGTCTTGATCGTTCGCGCGCCGTACTGCGTGCGCGCGAGCTGGCCGTTGTAGCCGTAGATCGCCCAGGCATCGAGATCGCCGCGTGCGAAGGCCGAGAGGCCATCGGCCGGGCTCAGGTTGATGGGCTGGATGTCGTTGAACGAGAGCCCGACTTCCGCGAGCTGCTTGCTCAGGTAGTAGTGGGCGGTGGTAGCCCGCACGTAGCCCACGCGCTTGCCCTTCAAGTCGGCGATGGAGCGGATCGGCGCGTCCTTGCGCGCCAGCGTGGCCTGGTTGTTCAGGTCCTCGTGGATCACGGCGATGAATCGCACCTTGGCCTTCTGTCGCGCCGCGAAGGTGGCTGGGATCTCGCTGCCCGAGCCCAGGTCCAGCGCGTCGCCCTGGATGGCCTCGATGTGCAGCACGCCGTTGTTCAGTTCGCGCCAGTCGACCTTGTAGGGCGTTCGGCCCTGGCCCGAGGCCTCGATCAGCGGCCGCCAGAGGCCCTTGTAGGTGCCGATGCGCAGCGTCAGGCCGGACAGGTCGGCGGCTGTGGGCGCCGCGGCGCCGGCTCTCGGGCCCAGGGCGCCGAAGCCGGCGGCCGCTGCGGCCGACTGCAGCCAGCGGCGGCGCGACCAGACGGTCGGAAGAGCGTTGCTGGAACGAGATGTCATGGGCTGGCGTCTTTCGTGTGGAACTGGAGATGCCCGACCGTACTGCGCATGCCGGTTGGGGCGAACGCAGGATTTCGAGTTTGCATATGCGGCTTGCGTTGTTTCGCGCACGCCGGGTGGCGGCTAAGGTTCGGCCCCATGAGTTCCCAAGTCCTGCGCCGCCTGCCGGTGCCCCCCCACGAAGACGATGCGCTGCTCGAGCGCCTGTCGGCCCGCTTTGCCGAGACCGCGGCCGACCATGACCGAAGCGGCGCCTTCCCGCGCGGCAATTTCATGGCGCTGCACGATCACGGGCTGATCGCGCTGGTCGCGCCGCGGGCCTGCGGCGGCGGCGGCGCATCGCTCGAGGCGGCGCGCCGCGTGCTCGCCGCGGTGGCCTACGGCGAGCCGGCGACCGCGCTGATCCTCGCCATGACCTGGCTCCAGCACCACGCGATCGGCCGCACCGACAGCCGCTGGCCCGCCCGCTTGCGCGAGCGCGTGCTGGGCGACGCGGTGCGCGACGGCGCCCTGATCAACGCGTTGCGCGTGGAGCCGGCGCTCGGATCGCCGGCCCGCGGCGGCCTGCCGGCCACGACCGCGCGCCGCGACGGCGAGCGCTGGACGCTCCGCGGCCACAAGCTCTACACGACCGGCATCGAGGGGCTGCGCTGGCTGTCGGTGTGGGGCCGCACCGACGAGCCCGAGCCGCGCGTCGGCGTCTTCCTGGTTCCGCGCAACGCGGCCGGCGTTCGCGTGGTGGCGAGCTGGGACCACCTGGGCCTGCGCGCCTCCGGCAGCCACGAGGTGATCTTCGAGGACGTCGCCCTTGCGCTCGACCATGCGGTCGACTTGCGCGCCCCGGCCGATTGGGCACCCGACGCCGGCAGCCAGACCGACGTCGATGCCCATGCGACGCAGCAGGCCTGGATGGTGGTGCTGCTGGGCACGCTCTACGACGCGGTCGCGCGGGCGGCGCGCGACTGGCTGCTCGGCTTCCTCCACCGGCGCGCGCCGAGCGGCCTTGGCGCGGCGCTCGCCAGCCTGCCGCGCGTCCAGGAGACGGTCGGCGAGATCGAGGCCCTGCTGCGCAGCAACCGCGTGTCGCTCGACCATGCGGTGGCGCGGGTCGATGCCGGCCAGGCGCCTTCGTCGACCGAGAGCGGGCTGCTGAAGTACAGCGTCACGAACCAGGCGATCCGCGCCGTCGAACTGGCGCTGCAACTGAGCGGCAACCATGGCCTCGCGCGCCAGAACCCCCTGGAGCGCCACTATCGCGACGTGCTGTGCAGCCGCATCCACACGCCGCAGAACGATGCGGTGCTGGTGGCTGCGGGCCGGGAGGCACTGGCCGCCGCGTTGGCGCGATACTCCGGGGCCGATTCGACGACCCTTGAACGACCATGACCGCCACCCTTGCCGAGACTCGCAGCCCGCGTGGGGAAGACGCCGGCTTTCCGATCCTTTCCGCCGCCTCGGTGCGCGCGAAGCTCATCGCCCGCGAGGAGATCGCGCTGCTCGACGTGCGCGAGGAAGATCCTTTCGCGCAGGCCCACCCGCTGTGGGCCGCGAACCTTCCGCTGTCGCGGATCGAGCTCGACGCCTGGCGCCGCATTCCGCGCCGCGACACGCGGGTCGTGGTCTACGGTGCGCACGATGGCGTCGACCTCGCGCCGCGCGCCGCGCGCCGGCTGGCCGCGCTGGGCTACACCCGCGTGCACCTGCTCGAGGGCGGACTCGAGGGCTGGCGCAGCGCCGGCGGCGAGCTGTTCCGGGACGTCAACGTGCCGAGCAAGGCTTTCGGCGAACTGGTCGAGCACGAGCGGCACACGCCCTCGCTGTCCGCCCAGGAGGTCAAGGCATTGATCGACGCCCGCGCCGATGTGGTGGTGGTCGACGCGCGCCGCTTCGACGAGTACCAGACGATGAGCATCCCGACCGCGACCAGCGTGCCCGGCGCGGAGCTGGTCTTGCGCGTGCGCGAACTCGCCCCCGACCCCGCCACGCAGGTGATCGTCAACTGCGCGGGCCGCACGCGCAGCATCATCGGCACCCAGTCGCTCGTGAATGCAGGCCTGCCCAATCCGGTCGCGGCGCTGCGCAACGGGACCATCGGCTGGAAGCTCGCCGGGCAGGTGCTGGACCACGGTGCGTCGCGCGTGGCGCCCGCACCGGGCGAAGCCCATCGCGCCATGGCGCAGGCGCGCGCAGCCGAAGTCGCCCGGCGTGCCGGCGTGCGGTGGATCGCCTTCGATGCGCTGGCGACCCTCGAAGCGCCGGACCGCACTGTCTACCGCTTCGATGTCCGGACGCCGGAAGAGTACGAGGCCGGGCACCTGCCGGGCTTCGCCAGTGCGCCCGGCGGCCAGCTGGTGCAGGAGACCGACCACCATGTGCCGGTGCGAGGCGCGCGCATCGTGCTGGCCGACGCCGATGGCGTGCGGGCGCCGATGACCGCCTCCTGGCTGGCGCAGATGGGCTGGGAGGTCTATGTGCTCGAGGCGCAGGCCGAGCCGGCGCGCAGCGTCCGCGGCATCGCGCCGCCGCTGCATCCGGAGCCGCCTCCGGTGGCCGAAATCCCGGCGGACGAACTCGCGAAGGCGCTCGGCGCCGCGCCGGAACAGACCGTGGTCATCGACGTCACGACCGGCGTCAACCATGCAAAGCGGCATATTCCTGGCGCCTGGTTCGCCATTCGGGCGCAGCTCGCGCAGGCGCTCGATGCCATCCCGTCCGCGCGGCGCTATGTGCTGACCTGTGGCAGCAGCCTGCTCGCGCGCTTCGCCGCCGCCGACCTGCGCGCGCTGCTCGACGCCCGCCGCAGCGTTGCCGAGGTGCTGGTGCTCACGGGCGGCAATGCCGCATGGTTTGCCGCCGGCCTGCCGGCCGAGACCGGCTGGCACCATGTCGCGACCCCGCCGACCGACCGCTACCGCCGACCCTACGAAGGCACCGATGCGCCGGCCGAGGCGATGCAGGGCTACCTCGATTGGGAGTTCGGCCTGGTGGCGCAGCTGGCGGCCGACGGGACGCACGGCTTCCGGGTGATCTGAATCGGGCGGCCGGGCATTCGAATTGCATGGCCGGGCGGAGTCACCGAAGATGGCGCCACCATGACCGATTCACCACCTGCCTCCCTGGATACGCCCGTCAAGGAAGGCGTGGCGAGCCAGCGCCACGCGATGACCGACGATGTCATCGCGATCGCCTCCGCGACGCTCATGATTTCGCTGGCACTGACGCTCTACCAGAGCGCGGGCTTGCTGACGGGCGGGGTGTCCGGGATGGCCTTCCTGGTCCACTACGCGAGCGGTGTCGATTTCGGCAGCGCCTTTTTCCTCCTCAACCTGCCTTTCTACTGGCTGGCCGTGCGCCGGCTGGGCTGGGCGTTTGCCGGCAAGACCTTTGCCGCCGTCGCCGTGCTCTCGCTGCTCACCAACCTGGCGCCGTCCATGCTCGCGGTCCAGTCCGTGCATCCCGCCTATGCGGGCGTGGTGGGAGGGGTGCTGCTCGGCACGGGTTTCCTGGTGCTGTTCCGCCACAAGGCGAGCCTCGGAGGCATCGGTATTCTTGCGGCCTACCTGCAGGAGCGACACGGCTGGCGGGCCGGCTATGTGCAGATGGCGACCGACTGCGTCATCGTGGCGACCGCCTTGCTGTTCGTCGAGCCGTCGCGCATCGCCTGGTCGATCCTGAGCGCGGTGGTGGTCAACCTGATCCTTGCGCTGAACCACAAGCCGGGTCGCTACAACGGTTTCTGAATCCGGCGTGGGGCAGGGCCGTCCTCCGGTCGAGACGGCCATCCAACCTGGCGAACACCGTCCTCTTCCTTTTCCTGAACCCCTGGCATCGACGACATGAGCAACATCACGATCTATCACAACCCCGCGTGCGGCACCTCGAGAAACGTGCTGGCGCTGATCCGCAACACGGGCGAGGAGCCCACGGTCATCGAGTACCTGAAGAACCCGCCCGATCGCGCCACGCTCGAGCGGCTGATCGCCGCCATGGGCATCCCGGTGCGCGAACTGCTGCGCCGGAAGGGCACGCCCTACGAAGAGCTCGGGCTGGGCGACCCGAAGTGGTCCGACGCGCAATTGATCGACTTCATGCTGGCGCACCCGATCCTGATCAACCGGCCGATCGTGGCGACGCCGCTGGCCACACGGCTGTGCCGGCCCTCCGAAGCGGTGCTCGACATCCTGCCGCGCCCGCAACAGGGCGCCTTCGCCAAGGAGGACGGGGAAGCCGTCGTCGATGCGAAGGGCGGGCGTATCGTCAAGCCCTGATGTGCCCGAGCGCGACTGCGCCTGCGGACGCGGCCGTCGCACCGGACCGACGAAACGATAATTCACCGTCGAAGTTCCGCACCGAACGAGGATGAAACCCGCCGCGATCGTGCTTTGGCTCGCCACCGCCTGCGTGATCGCGATGGCAGCGCCCGCCATGTTTCAGGACCGCCTTCTCTACTACCCGGCCCGGGCGCAAGGCGCCGAGATGGTGTCCCCCGGGCTCACCGCCTGGCCGGCCGATGACGACTTTCGGGGCCTGGTGGCGCAGCCTGCGGGACTGGCGCGGGGCACGGTCATCGTGTTCCACGGCAATGCGGGCCATGCCGGGCATCGCGGCTACTACGCCACGGCGCTGACCCGCCTCGGGCTGCGCGTGATCCTGGCCGAATACCCGGCCTACGGACCGCGCGACGGTGCGTTGGGCGAGGCCAGCCTGGTCCGGGATGCCGAGCGGACCATCGCGCTGGCGCATCGGCTGTACGGCCCGCCCTTGCTGCTGGTCGGCGAATCGCTGGGCGCCGGCGTGGCATCCGCGGCTGCCGTGAGTCAGCGCGAGGAGGTCACGGCCCTCATGCTCATCACGCCGTGGGACACCCTCGAACACGTCGCGGCCCACCACTATCCGTGGCTGCCGGTGAGCTGGTTGTTGCGCGATCGCTACGACAGCGCCGCCCACCTCGCGTCGATCGGCCGCCCCGTGCTGGTGGCCGTTGCCCAGCGCGACCGCATCGTGCCCGCCCGCTTCGGCACGGCGCTGTACGAAGCGCTACCCGGGCCCAAGCGGCTCGAGGTGGTTCGGGCCGCCGACCACAACGACTGGATCCTGTACGTGGACGATGCCTGGTGGCGCAGCGCCATCGGGTTCCTGCTCGGCGAGACCGATCCTCCTACCCGAAGGTGAATGCGTAGGCTTGCGCGCCCGGGTCGAGGAACTCGATCTCGAACAAGCGGCTCTTGCCGCTGGCCGCCTGGCGCACCAATTGGTAGAGGTGCTCGCGGTCGTGGTTTCGCTCAGCTGCACTCGGTCGCGAAATAGGCGTGGCCATCCGAGCCGCGCGAGCCGACTTTCGCGAGAACCTGCCGTAGCGCTCGCCCGCCGCCGTCAGTCGAAGCTGACGCTGTCCGCCGTCAGCGTGCCGTCGACCACCTGCGAGCCCGACACGGTCACCTTGGCGCCATTGGCGAGATTGGCCGCGGTGCCGCCGGTGAACACCACCGTGGGGGCACTGGCATCGACGCGTTGTCCTTTGACCAGGAAATTGGCGGCCGAGACATAGCTGCCCACGGTACCGACCACAACGAACGATGCGGGTCCGCCGGTGCCCGGAACGTAGCGGATCCGGAGCTTCGTCGCGACCAGCGTTCCGTTGACCAGGATGCCCGCCACATCGACCTTCACCCCGTTGCCGATCGATCCGGCCGGGCCGCCCGTGATCTGGGCGGCCGAGGCGTCGACCGTCGTGCCCAGCAGCTTGAATGAGCCCAGGGCCGCATAGTCCGTGATGACGCCGGCCAGCTGGGCGACGGAGCCGTTGGTTTGCGGCACCGCGTTCCAGCGTTGCACGCTCGACGCATCGAGCACGCCCGATGCACCTGATCCGGCGGCGGCGCGGACCCGCACGAAAACACCGTCCGCCAGGGTGCCGGCGTCGAGTCCGGGCAGGAATGCTGCGCTTCCGTACCGGACCGTGAGGCCGCCCAGCTTGAAGGATGCCGTGCTGGCGTCGAGATTCCGCACCACGCCGGTGACGATGGGCGAGGCCGCCGCCGCCTGCCGTGCGACGCGGGTGGCGCGCAGCACGCCCGCGGTGTCGGGCAGGCCCCAGACCTGGACCGCGATGCCCGGCACCAGGTCGGCGAGCCCGCCCAGGCCCGACCACACGGTGGCGGTGTCGACGGTGACCAGCGTGCCCAGCACGAAGAAGCTTCCGGCCGCCGAATCGACCGACGACACGGTGCCGCGAAGCTCCGCCGCGGAGGCGACGGTCTTGGCGACGCCACTGCTGAAATCGGCGTTGACGGGGCCGGTGACCTTGACCGTCATGCCGAACTGCAGCGTGTCGGCGTCCTCGAGGCTCAGCGCCGCGCTGTCCGTGTCGTAGCGCAGGCCGTTGACGAAGATGCTGCCGAAGCCGTCGACCGAGCCGATGCCGGTGGCGTCCGCCGTGCTGACGCCGGTGCCGCCGGATCCGACACCCGAGTCGTCGCCGCTGGAAGCCGTCGTCGTGCTCCCGCCGGCCGACGACGACGATGCGCCGCTGGCGTCGCCGCCGACGTCGCTGCCCGACGCCGCGGTGCTGCTGCCATTGGCGGCGCCCGCCTGCCCCAGGCCGGCCACACCGCTGCTGCCGCCCCCCCCGCACGAGAGCAGCAATGCCGTCGACCACGAAAGCAGCAGGACCTGGATGAATCTCGATTTCACGATTTGCCTTGATCTGGTTTGGCGGGGTGCAGTTGCGGCTTGTCCGTATCCTGGCCTTCATAGTAGGCGTAGATGCCGACCCGAACGCGGCCCCTTTCCTGGTCGCCGGCCCGGTCGACGGCGCGCGTCATTTCGCGCGTGAGCTCATGGTGCAGCGCGCCCCAGCGTTGCTTGGCGAGTTGATTGATCCGTTCGCAGTCTTCCAGTGTCACACCCGTCGCATAGACGGCGCGTTCGAGCAGGGGTTGCTGGCGCCCCAGCGTGTTCGCGACGGCCGCATTGAGGTGGTCCCGCGCATTGTCGCCCAGGAATGCCAGCATCGACTGGAGGTCCTCGGCGGGCACGAAGCCATCGGTCTTGAGTTCGACCTGTCCTTCGTTCTCGACCACCATGCGCAGCCGCAGCAGCTCGTCCAGGATCGTCCGGTGGTGCACGTTGCCGCGGCTGCCCTGCCGCGCGATGGATTCGAAAGTGATGGCGCCGTCGCCGGCGATCGGCAACTGGCGGAAGGCGGGGTCTTCGGCGACCATCTGCAACCAGTAGGTGAAAGTCTTGGCTGCCGCCGACATCTCGGTGGCCGGCAATACGCCGGTCGTGTCCCTGACCTTGGCGGTCACGGCCTTGCGGTTCAGCCCCGTGGTCACCGAGAGCTGGCTGATGTTGGGCTTCTTGACCCCCTTGGCGAGCCACAGGCGGTGCGCTTCGTCGAGCAGGAGGTCGCGCACCATTTCCTCGAGATGAGGGTGCTTCATCCCCATCGCCAGCGCGAGCCTGATCACGGGACGCAGGATCCGCACGCAAGCCGCTTGTGCCCAGGCCAGCTGGTTTTCCATGAATGATGACTGTGCGTTGTTGTCGCCGCGCATTCGGGGTGCGCGAGCTTGAGCTTTTTTCTATCGAAGCCCCAAGGATCGCATGAAAATCGCGGTCTCCATTTGGATCGTGTATTTGACGAAATGGGAAAACATCCCATATTCTGCGCTTCCGACCTCGCTTTGGAAATCGCCGTGAAGTTACTTCGAACCCTGCGCACCGGGCTGGCCTGCGGCCTGCTGGTTTCCCTCTTTGCCTGCGGTGGTGGCGGCGGCGGCGGGGGCGGCATTCCCGTCAGCGCCAGCACCAGTCCCACGAGCACGGACTCCGGCACCGGTACATTGCGGCTGGCGATGACCGACGCGCCCGCCTGTGGCTACGACGAGGTCAACGTCACGGTCCAGAAAGTGCGCGTGCACCAGAGCAGCAGCGCCGCGGACGACAGCGCCGGATGGTCGGAGGTGGTCCTGGACCCCGCCCGGCGCATCGATCTGCTGTCGCTCACGAACGGCGTGCTGTTCGAACTCGGACAGACGCCGCTTCCTGCGGGCAAGTACACCCAGCTGAGACTGGTGCTGGCCGACAACAGCGCGGGCTCGCCACTGGCCAATTCGGTGATACCGACCGGACGCGCCGAGACGGCGCTCAAGACCCCGAGCGGCCAGCAGTCGGGCGTGAAGGCCAATGTCGACTTCGACGTGGCGGCCGGCAAGCTGGCCGATCTCGTGCTCGATTTCGACGCCTGCAAATCGGTGGTCAGGGCCGGCGCCTCCGGCAACTACCTGCTCAAGCCGGTGCTGACCGTGATTCCGCGCTATGTGTCCGGCGTGGTGGGCTTCGTGGATGGCAGCATCGCCTTCGGCACCACGGTCATCTCGCTGCAGCAGGCGGGCGTCGTCGTCAAGGCCACATCGCCGGACAGTGCCGGCAAGTTTCTCCTCCAGCCCGTGGCGCCCGGTACCTACACGCTGGTGGTGACGGCTCCGGGCCGGACCACGGCGGTGGTCAGCAACGTCGTGATCGCCGCCGAAACGGTGAGTTCGCTGAACCTCGCGAGCTCGGCCTTGAATCCCCCCGCTTCGCCCACCGCCACGCTGTCGGGCAGCGTCGCCACGGGGCTGTCGCCGATCGATGCCACGGTGCGTGCCCTTCAGCCGCTGGGCAACGGCACCACCATCGAAGTGGCGGGCGCTGCGGTCGACAGCGTGAGCGGCGACTACAGCTACACCGTACCGGTGAACGCACCCCTGGTGGCGCCCTATGCACCCGGTCCGGGCGCGCTGGTCTTCGTGGCCGACGGCAGCGCAGCCGGCAAGTACCGGCTGGAGGCCGCTGCCGGCGGTGTCACGAAGACCGTGACGCCGCCGACCCTGACACCGGCCATGGTCGTGTCGACCAATTTCACCTTTCCCTGACTTGCGGCAACGTGCCCCCTCCGGGTCGGCGGGGTGAGCGCGAAGCCGGCCCGCGATGGCTTCGTCGCGCAGGGCTCATGGGCGCGGCGCGGCGGACGACTCGATGATCCGGAACTGGTCGAGGTACTCGGTCTTCAGCGTCAGGCCGAGGCCCGGCTTGTCGTCGTCGAGCTGCAGGAAGCCGTTGTCGGCCACCGGCTCGCCGTCGAAGATGTAATAGAACAGCTCGTTGCCGACCTCGACCTCGTGCATCGGGAAGTACTCGCTCATCGGCGAAGCCAGCGTGCTCATCGTCAGGTGGTAGTTGTGCATCTGGCCCGCATGCGGGATCACCGGCACGCTCCAGGCCTCGCACAGCGC
>NZ_JBFUHO010000031.1:0-88440 GCF_056402355.1 Variovorax sp. P4_B11 | reverse complement strand
GGTCATCGCCGGGCGGCCTCGCCCTGCAGCATCGCGCCGCTGCGCGCCAGCGCCTCGATCGCGGCCGGCTGCACGCCCCAGTCCGACAGCACCTCGGCGCTGTGCTGGCCGGGCGATGGTGCCGGCCGGCGCAGGCTGCCCGGCGTGCGGCTGAAGCGGGGCGCGGGGCTGGGATGAAGCACACCGTCGTACGCGCCGAACACCTCGCGCGCCGCCATGTGCGGATGACGGGGCGCTTCATCGATGCTCAGCACCGGCGTCAGGCAGGCATCGCGCCCGCGCATCGCCTCGACCCACTCGTCGCGCGTGCGGGTCTTGAAGATCGCCGCAAAACGCTCGCGCATGCCGGGCCAGGTGCTGCGGTCGTTCTGCGGCGGTAGCGTGGCCGCATCCAGCCCCAGGCCGGTGACGAGCGCCTGGTAGAAGCGCGCCTCGATCGCGCCGACGGCCACGTACCGGCCGTCGCGCGTCTCATAGGCGCGGTAGAACGGTGCACCGCCGTCGACGATGTTCTCGCCGCGCCCTGCAGTCCACTCGCCCATCTGGCGAAAGGCCGAGAAGGCCGACATCAGGTTGGCGAGGCCATCGACCATCGCCGCATCGACCACCTGCCCGCGGCCGGCGTTGCGTGCCTCGGTGAGGGCGGCGAGCACGCCGACGGCGAGATACATCGCGCCGCCGCCGAGGTCGGCCGCCAGGTTCAAAGGCGGCACCGGCGGCCGGTCCGGCTCGCCGATGCAATGCAGCGCGCCGCTGAGCGCGAGATAGTTGATGTCATGGCCCACGAATTGCGCGAGCGGACCGTCCTGCCCCCAGCCGGTCATGCGGCCGTAGACCAGCTTCGGATTGGCTTGCATGCATTCGACCGGGCCGAGCCCGAGGCGCTCGGCCACGCCGGGCCGGAAGCCTTCGATGAGGATGTCGGCATGCGCCACCAACTGCAGCGTGGCAGCGATCGCCGCAGGCGATTTCAGGTCGAGCGCGATCGAGCGTTTGTTGCGGTTGTAGAAGTCGAAGTGCGGCGGCACGACGCTGCCAAGGTCGATCGGCGCCGCGCGGTCGATCCGCACCACGTCCGCGCCCAGGTCCGCCAACAGCGCGCCGCAGAAAGGCGCCGGCCCGATGGCTGGCAGTTCAAGAACGCGAATTCCACCGAGCGGTCCCGACATCGTGTCTCCTCAGGTTCGTTCACTAACGTTCGACCGTTCCATTATCCAGCCCTTGCCGCGGCGGTCGATGTCGGTGTTTTCCATATGTCGTACGCTGGCGCACTATGTATATGCTAACATATTAATCGGCACGAAAGGCATGTCCATGCGAGCAGCGGTTCTGGAAGCGCGGGGGCAGCAGGGCCTGTTCCTGAGGGAGCGGCCGGTGCCGGTGCGCCGCGCCGGCGAGGTGCTGCTGCGCGTGCATGCCGCGGGCCTCAATCGTGTCGACCTATACATGCGCGACAACGGCGCCGGCATCACGCACACGCTGCCGCAGACACTTGGCGTCGACGCCGCCGGCGTGGTGGCCGAGGCGGATCCCGACAGCGGGCTCAGGGCTGGCCAGAAGGCGGTCATCTTCGCCAATGCCTTTTGCGGCACTTGCCGCTACTGCGTCGCCGGCGACCAGCCGCTGTGCCTGCGCGCCCACATCATGGGCGAGCACCGCGATGGCGGCTTCGCCGACTATGTGACGATGCCGGCACGCTGTGTATTGCCGCTGCCTGACCACGTCGACCTGGTCGAGGCGAGCGTGCTGCTGTCGGCCTACCTCACCGCCTGGCGCATGCTGTTCGGCAAGCGCGCACTGCGCCCCGGCGAGACCGTGCTGGTGGTTGGCGTGGGCGGCGGCGTCGCGGTCGCCTGTCTCCAACTGGCCCTGCACGCCGGCGCGCGGGTGCTGGTCACCTCCTCCAGCGACGACAAGCTCGCGAAGGCCACGGCGCTGGGCGCCAGCGCCGCCATCAACTATCGCAACGAGAAGGTGGCCAAACGGGTCCTCGAGCTGACCGCGGGCGAAGGCGTGGACATGGTGATCGACAGCTCCGGCGCAGCCAGCTGGGACGATTCACTGCGCGCGTTGCGCCGCGGCGGCCGGCTCGTCACCTGTGGCGCGACAACCGGCTCGAACCCGCCGGCGGACCTGCAGCGCGTCTTCATCCGCCAGCTGGAAATCTACGGCTCCACCGGCGGCAGCGTCGAAGAGTGCCGGCAGCTCCTGGCGCTGTTCGCGAGCGGCGCGATCCGCCCGGTCATCGACCAGCGCTTCACGCTCGAAGAGATACACGCCGCCTTCGAGCGGCTGGCGCGTGGCGAGCAATTCGGCAAGCTGGTCGTCACGATGGCGACCTGACCATGCCGATGAAGCAGCTCCTGCTGGTGCGGCATGGCCTGCCCGACGAAGGTCATGCGCTGCAGCCCGGCAATCCGCCCCTGCACCCGGTCGGCCATGCGCAGGCGCGCGCGCTCGCGCTGCGGCGGCTCGCCTTCGAGCTGATCGACCGCATCGTCTGCAGCCCGCAGCAACGCGCGCTCGATACCGCCGCGCCGCTGGCCCGCCTGCTCGGCATCGAGATCGAGATCATCGACGGGCTGGCCGAGTGCGACCTGAACACCACGCGCTATCGCTCGCCCGACACCATCCGGCGCGAGGAGCCGCACCGCTGGGCGGAATTCCTGGCCTCGCCGCCGCGCTTCCTCGGCGTCGATCCCGATGTCTTCCGCGCGACGGTGCTCGACGCCTTTGCCCGGCTGCTGGCGGACGAGCGCGGCTCGGTGGTCGCCGTCTTCTCGCACGGCATGCCGATCAAGACGCTGGTGGCGCATGCGATGCGCCTGCCGGGCACCGAGACCTTCTCGCTCGACCACGCATCGGTCACGCGCGCGGTCGGCAGCTCGCTCGACGACGTTCGCGTACGCACGCTCAACGAATCGACGCCCTGAGGCGTGCCGGCGAACGCCAGTTCAACCCGCGGCGATGTAGGCGTCACGCAGCTGGCGTTTCAGCACCTTGCCGATGTCGCTGCGCGGCAGGCTGGCAGCGCATCGAACATGGCCGAGTCGTCGAGCGCGATGCGTGGCACGGCGACCGATTGCGCGCCATCCGCCAGCGCCTGCGCCACGCCCTGGTCGAGGAAGAAGCGCTTGGCGCCGGAATCCGCCACCATGGCGGCCAGTCCCGCCGGCGTCGAGTCACGCGCCAGCGGCGCCACCGCGATGCCGGCGCGCAAGCTGCCAAGGAATACAGCCGCATGGTCGAGCGAGGTCGAAGCGCTGATCGCGATGACCTCGCGCGGCCGCACGCCGTCCCTCTGCAACGCGGCCGCCACGCGGTCCATCAGGCCATCGAGCTGGGCAAAACTCAGGCTGCGGCCGTCCAGCACCAGCGCGGTATGCCCAGGGTCGCGCAGCGCGTGCGCGCGGATCAGGTCCGGCAGCGTGCCGAAGTCCTGCGCCAGCAATTCGTCGACTTGCATCGGCTCCCCCTGCTCCAACCCCTCACATCTTGCATTCGGGGCTGACCGGAGGAGCGATCCTGGCCGTCGGCACGATCGAGCGCATCGCGATCTCCCCCTTGCCGTCGCCGGCCTTGACCGCCTGCACCACGATCAGCGGACGCAGCAACTGATGATCGGCCGCGCGCATCTCCACCTCGCCGATGACGGTGTTGGCCTTCAAGCCGGCCAGCGCGTTGCGCACCACGCTGACGTCGGCCGAGTTGGCCTTGAGGATCGCCTGGTGCACGAGGTCGAAGGACATGTAGGCATCGGCATCGATGTAGGTGGGCTTGCGCTTGTAGCGCGCCTCGAAGGCCTTGACGAAGGCTGCGTTGCGCTCGCCGGGCATGCTCCAGAAGTAGCTCTGGGCAGACCACAGGCCGACGCTGGCGTCGCCGTGGGCACCGATCAGGATCTCGTTGACCATCGATGCCGACAGCACCGTCTTGTACTTCTCGAACAGGTTGAACGCCTGCTGCTGCTTGATCAGCGCGATGCCGCCCGACGAGGGGTAGTACATCAGCAGGCCCTCGGACGGCTTGTCGAGCAGCTGGGCAATGTAGCTGCCGAGGTCGGAGGCGGTGATGGGCGCGAAGAGCGTCTTGTTCACCTTGCCGCCGCTGGCCTCCATCGCCGCCGTGAAGCGCTTGGCGGTGTCGTGGCCGACCGCGATGTCGGCCATCATCAGGTCCCAGGTCTTGATGCCGCTTTGCTGCGCCAGCTCGCGGAAGGCGTTGACCTGCATGCCGTCGGTGATGCCGATGCGGAAGTAGTTCGGTCCGCAGTTCTTGCCGGTGAGGTCGTCGGACGCGGCGGTGGCATCGATGAACAGCGCGTTCATGCCCGACATCTTCGAAGCGATGGCGAGCGACGTGCCCGAGGGATTCAGCCCCGTGAAGAAGGACACGCCCTGCTGCTCGACCAGCCGGCTGGCGGCGGCGATCGCCGAGGCCGGCGTGCCCGCATGGTTCTGCGTGATGAGCTCGTACTTGCGCCCGAGCGCACCGCCCTTGGCGTTGAGCTGCTCGACCGCGAAGGCGGCGCCGTCGTTGACGTAGGCGCCGCTCACGGCGAAGGGGCCGGTGTCGATGTTCACGACGCCGAGCTTGATGGTCTGCGCCTGGGCGCCGGCGTGCAGTGCCAGGGCGAGCGCCAGCAGCGCGCCTAGTCTCTTGATCATGCCTTGAGTCTCCGAAGTTAGAAGGCCAGTGCGGCACGATGCCGCTCGCTGTCGATGTCCGCGGTGAGGCCGCCGTCGATGATGCTGCCCTTGGCCATCACCACGAAGCGCTGGCTCACGCGGCGGACCAGGTTCAGGTGCTGCTCGACCATCAGCACGCCGGTGCCGGCCGCGCGGATCTTGTTGAAGACGTCCGCCAGCTCATCCACCAGCACTGGAGACAGGCCTTCGGAAGGTTCGTCGAGCAGCAGCACGCGAGGATTTCCGAGCAGTGCCCGGCCGACCGCGAGCATCTGCTGCTGGCCGCCGGAGAGCTCCATGCCCATCTTGTCGCGCCGCTCGCGCAGGACCGGGAACAGCTTGTAGACCGCATCGGCCGTCCAGTGGCCGCGGCGCTTGCAGGCCGCGCCCAGTTGCAGGTTCTCGCCCACCGTCAGGTGCGGCAGGATCATCCGGCCCTGCGGCGAGATCGTCACGCCCTGCGTGGCGGCGCGGTAGGCCGGCAGCTTCTGCAGCGCGACGCCGCCGACCTCGATCGAGCCGCCGCTGATGGTGGTGCCGCCGAAGAAGGACATCAGCAGGGTCGACTTGCCGGCGCCGTTCTTGCCGACCACCGCGACCGCCTCGCCCTCTTCGACCTGCAGGTCGACCTCGCGCAACACCACCGACTTGCCGTAGCCCGCACGCAGGCCTCTGACGTTGATGAAGCTCATGCTGCACTCCCGAGGTAGGCGGCGATCACCTGCGGGTCGCCGCGCACCGCGGCCGGCGAGCCGCTGGCCAGCAGTCGGCCGAGGTCGAGCGCGGTGATCGTGCCGCAGAAGCGGAACACCGCATCGACGTCGTGCTCGACCACCATCGCGGTCACGTTGCGCTCGCGTGCGACCGTCGACAGGTGCTGGAACAGGGCCACGGTCTCCGTCGTCGACAGGCCCGCGGCCGGTTCGTCGAGCAGCATCAGGCTGGGCTGGCCGACCAGGGCCAGTGCGATGTCCACCCGGCGCTGGTCGCCGTAGGCAATGCTGTCGGCGATCTCGTCGTAGACGCCGCCGAGCTCGAGCGCGTCGACGATGCCGTTCAGATCCTTCTCTCCCAGTTGCGAAGCCACCAGCTCCAGTTGCTCGCCGACCCGGATGCCCGGGAAGATGCTGGTTCGCTGGAACGAGCGCGACATCCCCATGCGGCGCCGTTGCGCCACCGACAGGTGGGTGATGTCCTGCCCGTCGAGCAGCACCCGGCCCCGCGTCGGCCTGCGCCGTCCCGTGATGGCATCCATCAGGGTCGACTTGCCGGCGCCATTGGGGCCGATCACGCCGTGCAGCACGCCGCGCTCCGGCACCTCGAGGGTGACGCCCTCCAGCGCCTTGACGTTGCCGTAGGCCACGCTCAGGTCTTCAACGCGCAGCATGATCGTCCTTTCGCGCGAGCACGAAGCGCCCTCGCAGCCTCGCGAGGGCATTGCGGATGAAGCCCATCGCGCCCTGCGGGAAGGCGACGATGACCAGCACGACGCCGATGCCCGTCAGCAGTTCCAGGTGGCCGCTGGCGCCGAACTGGTCCTGACCGATGGTGAAGAGAAGCGCGCCGAGCACCGGTCCGCCGACCGTGGCGACACCGCCCACCAGTGTGGACACCAGGGCGTTGCCGCCGGTCGCGAAATCCAGCAACTCCGGGGAGGCGAAGGCCGTGTGCAGCGCCGTGAGCAGGCCCGACACGGCTGCGATGAAGCCCGCCAGCGTGAAGGCGATGACGCGCGGCGCGTAGGTGTTGAAGCCGGAGAAGCGCATGCGTTCCTCGTTGGCCCGGATCGCGCGCAGCACCTGCCCCATGCGCGATCGCCCCACGGCCCAGGCCAGCAGCATCACGCCGCACAGCGCCAGCCAGGCCACGGGCCAGAAGGTGCCCGGCTTGGACAACTGCGCCTGGGTCAGGCCGAAGAAGCCGCCGGCAAAGCTGAGCGCCAGGCCGTCGTCGCCGCCGGTGATCGGGCGAAAATCAGTGATCATCACCAGCGAGCGCAGCATCTGGGCCAGTGCCAGCGTCAGCATCGCGAAGGGCAGCGGCCTGGCCCGCACCACGAGCGCGCCGATCAGCGCCGACAGCACCGTGGCCGCGACCAGCGCGGTGACGGCAGCGGCCATCGCGTTCATGCCGAAACGCGTGATGGCGATCGCGAACAGGTAGGTGGTCCCACCGGTGAACGCCGCCGCACCGAACATCATCAGACCGCACTGATGCGCCAGCAGCCCGATGGCGACCGCCGCGATGCCGAGGATGATCGCGTTCACCAGCAGCCCGAGGTAGAAGGTGCTCTTGAGCACGGTCGGCACGAACAATCCGAGCAAGACCAGCACCGCGATCACGATCGCCGGCACCGCGAGCCCCCTGCCCTGTCCGGCCGGGCGGCGCGCGGCGGTTCTTCGCGGCCGGCTCACGGCCACCACACCGGGTACGGCGGCCATCAGGCGACCCTCCCGCGGCCCAGGCCCTGCGGCCGCCACAGCAGCACGAAGAACAGCAGCAGATAGGGCGCCATCACCGCCAGGGTCGGCGAGATCAGCGTGCCGACCACCTGGATCAGGCCGTAGACCACGGCCGCCGCGATGGCGCCGCCGATGCTGCCGAGGCCGCCGATGACGACCACGATCAGGCAGCTGATCAGCACGCCGGAACCCATGGCCGGATCCACCGAGAGATAGGGCCCCGCCAGCACCCCCGCGAAGCCCGCGAAGCCGGTGCCCAGGCACACCACCAGCAGGCTCAGCCGGTCGGTGTTGACGCCCATCATGCGCGCCACCATGGGCTGCTGGCTGACGGCGCGCACGTGCATGCCGGAACGTGTCCATTTGAGCCACGCTGCCAGCGCCACGCAGGTGCTGAAGCCGACCCCGATCAGGAAGATGCGGTAGAGCGGATAGCGCTGGCCGAAGAGATCCATCGAGCCGGCGAGCACCGCAGGCGCCTCCATCGACAGCGGCGCAGTGCCCCAGATCTTGATCACGATCTGGCTCAGCACCAGCGCCAGGCCGAACGTCACCAGCGCCACGTCCATGTGGGCGCGCTTCTGCAGCGGCCGTATCACCGCGTACTCGAAGGCGACGCCGACCACCGCCAGCAGCACCGGCACGATCACCAGCGCGGCCCAGAAGTTGAATAGCCCCGAGAAGGTGTAACCGAGGTAGGCACCGAGCATGAACAACGCGCCATGGCCGAAGTTCATGACGTCACGCAGACCGAAGATCAGCGCCAGGCCGCTGGCCAGGATCGTGAGCAGCGAAGCCAACGCCAGCGCATTGGCGAGCTGCGCGATGTTGAGGATGTGGGAGAAATCCATGGGATCGGTCGTCCTGTTGTTCAGCGGTCTTCCAGCACGCATTCGCCGCGGTCGAGGACGATCGCGTCGCGCTCCATTGCCCGTGCGCGGAAGCGGATCCTTTTGCCCTCGTCGAACAGCTCGATGCGGATCGTCTCTCCCGGGTAGGCAGGCTGCGTGAAGCGCACCGACATGGAGCGCAGCCGCTCGGGCCTGCGCGGGCTGAACTGCTTCAAGACCGCGCGACAGGCCAGGCCCATCGTGTTGAGTCCGTGCGAGATCGGGCGGTCGAAGCCCGCCTCGCGTGCGACCACCGGGTCGGCATGCAGCGGCATGTAGTCGCGGCTCACCAGCCGGTAGAGCAGCGCCGCCTGCGGCGCCGTGCGGTAGTCGATGCTGGCGCTCGGCGCTGCGCCCTCGCGCAGCGCACCGACGACCGGCGGCGCCACGCCATCGTTGCCGCAGCCGCCGTCGCCGCGCAGGAACTGGGTGGCATGCAGGCTGGCGATCGCCGCGCCGCTCTGCGCATCGGCGATCTCCGTGTCGAAGTAGATCAGCGCACCGCGTCCGGGGCCCTTGTCGACCACCGCGCGCACCCGGTGGGTGGCGCGGACCGTCGCGGCCAGCGGCAGCGGTTGGTGCAGCTCGAAACTCTCCTCGCCGTGCAGGATGTTGACCCAGTCGATGCCGGCCGCCGGCTCGGCATGCCAGAAGTCGGGCCAGCCCAGCACCATGCACTGGCTGGGCACGGCGGCCTGCGCGCGCGCCTCATAGGCATAGAGCAGCTCATCCTCGTCAAGCGGGTCCGAACCGATGCCCAGGCCCAGCGCATACAGCGCGCTATCGCGCCAGTCGTAGCCCTGCAGTGTGGGCTCGAAACGCCGTTCGATGACGTGCTGAAGGTTCATGGCTGGCCGCTTGTCTCCGGAATCGAATACCTTGAGCATACATAATGATATGCATGCGTACTACCTATGGTAAGTACCGGGTCAGCGGTGGAACCGCACCGCTTCTCCGGTCGTCGCCCGGCCTACGCGGGCGGCGTTGGCCTTGTTCCCGGGGTCCTCGTAGCCGAAGGAAACGCCGAACAGCAGCCGCTGCGAATCCGGCAGGCCGAGCGCTTCGCGCACGATGCCCGGATAGAGTCCCAGCGCCCCTTGCGCGCAGGTGGCGATGCCGCGCGCGGTCATGGCCAGCATCAGGGTCTGCGCGTACATGCCGATGTCGGTCGCCTCGCGCGTGTCGAAGGGATGCGGCATGAAGATGAAGACGGCGTGCGGCGCGCCGAAGAAGGCCAGGTTGCGCACATAGGCGGCGCGCCGGCCGACGAGGTCGGAGCGCTCGACGCCCATGGCACCGTAGAGTTGCTGGGCGGCATCGACCTGCCGGGCGCGGTAGATGCCATCGAACTTGCCGTCCGCCGGCCAGTCGGGCGCGATGGGCTCGCCCTGTTCGCCCGCCTCGACCAGGGCGGCCGACAGGCGCCTGAGCGTGTCGCCGGAGACCACATGGGGCACCCATGGCTGGACATTGCAGTTCGAAGGCGCGCGCTGGGCGACGGCGAACACCTCGTCGAGCGTCGACTGCGGCACTTCGCGCGGCAGGAAGCCGCGCACCGAGCGCCGCTCCAGAATGGCTTGGTCGACCGACATCATGGCCTCGATCCGGCTATCGGCCATCGATCAAATGCGCACCGCGCTTCGCATAGGCCCGCGCCAGCTTGCGTCCGACCCGGGCTGCATCCGGCAGGAAGCCGTTGCCGGCCTCGCCCCGCACCGCCACGCCGGCGCTGCCGACGGCGCCGCGAAACATCGCGAACACCTGGTGGAAGGTTGTCATCCGCTCGGTCGAGCCTGCCAATTCGTAGTAGCGCTCCAGGTACGCCTCTTCGGTCGGAATGCCGAGCTCGGCCAGCGGCAGGCCCAGCAGGCCGCCGTTCTCGTCCGGCGCCATTCGCCAGGCTTGGCTGTTGAAGGCGACGTCGACCAGCGGGTGCCCGAGCGTGGAAAGTTCCCAGTCGATCACCGCGACGACCCGCGGCTCGCTCGGGTGGAACATCATGTTGGTGATGCGGAAGTCGCCGTGGCACAGCGCCAGCGTGTCGCTGGCGGGCACGCGTTCCGACAGCCAGGCGACGATGCGGTCAAGATCGGGATTGTCGTCATCGCCGCGACGGAACTGCGCCCACTGCTGCGACCAGCGACTCAGTTGACGCGCGAAATAGTTGCCCGGCCGTCCGTAGTCGCCGAGGCCGACCGCACGGAAATCCAGGCTATGCAACGAGGCCATCGTGGCACCCATCGAGTCGTACATCGCGCGCCGCTCGTGCGGCGCGACGCCGACCATCTCGAAGCCCTCGAACACCCGGCCGTCGATGCGCTCCATCAGATAGAAGGGCGTGCCGATCACCTCGCGGTCACTGCAGAAATGCAGCGGCGTCGGCACCGGGATCGCGCTGTCGCGCAAGGCGTTGAGCACGCGGTATTCGCGGTCAATCGCATGCGCCGACGGCATCAGCACCGCATTGGGCTGCTTGCGCAGCACCGCCCGCCAGTCGGCGCGGCGCAGAAAGTAGGTCGGGTTCGACATCCCGCCAACGGTGCGCACCACCACGAGTTCACCCGTGGCCTCGGGCAGCACCTGTCGCAGGTAGCCGTCGAGCCGGACCGGATCGAAATCGATGCCACGCCCGGCGGCGGTTTCGCTGGCCTCGCTCATGTTGTCGCGCGCTTGCCCGCGAAGCCGAACAGGTACTGGGCGACCCGGCGCATCTGGATCTCTTCCGAGCCCTCGGTGATGCGGTAGCGGCGATGGTGGCGATAGATGTGCTCGAAAGGCAGCGCGCGCGTATACCCGATGCCGCCGTGGACCTGGATCGCGCGGTCGGCGGCCTCGCAGCACAGCCGGTTGGCGCGGAAGTTGCAAATCGACACCAGGTCGCTGATCTCGAGCGGATCCTGCTGGTCCATCCGGCTGGCGACCTGAAAGATGAAGTTGCGCACCATCTCGCACTCGGCGTAGAGCTCGACCAACGGAAACTGGATCGCCTGCTTCTTCGACAACGGCTCGCCGAATGCGATGCGGTTGACCGCGTACTTCGCCGACTCCGTGATGCAATAGCGCGCCGCGCCGGCGCTCGCCGCGGCCTGGCGAATGCGGTTCTCATGGATGAAACGCTGGGCCAGCACCAGCCCCTGGCCCTCCTCGCCGAGGATCGCGCTGTCGGGTACGCGGACATTCTTCAGTTCGACTTCCGCATGGTCGCTGGGCATGTTGAAGGTCCAGTGGTTGTAGGCGATGCGGTGGCCGGGTGAATCGGTCGGCACGATGAAGGCCGTGATGCCGAGCGCATCGCCCGGCTTGCCCGAGGTGCGCGCAAACACCAGGTTGCCGTGCGCGCGTTGCACCTGGCTGTTGAAGCGCTTCATGCCGTTGATGACCCAGCCATCGCCATCGCGCACGCCGGTGGTCTCCAGCCAGGTCGCATCGCTGCCGTGGTTGGGCTCCGTCAGCCCGAACGACAGGTGGCGGTCGCGCCTGATGATGCCCTCGATGTAGCGCTTCTGGTCCGGCGTGCCGTAGGCATTCAGCACCGGCACGATCGGGAAGTTGCCGACGATGGACGATTCGTCCTGCAGGTCATTGTGCAGACCCAGTCCCTTGCCCGCCAGGTGCTCGCGAATCGCGGCGATCGCGAGGTTCGGCGCGGCCTCGCCGCCGCAGGCCTTGGGCAGGCCGTAGCGCAGGTGACCCGCCTTGTCGGCCCGGCGCTCCATCTCGGCGATCAGGTCATGCCATTCCTTGCGCGGAAAGCCGTCGTTCTCCCAGTCGGTGCGCGCATATTCGCGGCGATGGTCGAAAAACTGCATGTTCTCGCGCTCGAGCGGCTTGATCTCAGCTTCGATGAAGGCATCGAGCTCGGCCAGCTTGGCGACGATTTCGGGAGGGAACTGATAGTCCATGCGGGAAGCTCCTGATGAAGGCGAAACAGTCGCCGGGTCTCGTGATTTATTTGGTATGCGTCAAATACCTTACCTATGCGTACGACCAGCGTCAACAGGTGCAACCCGCTGCCATTCGGCGCGCGTCGCTGCGTCCCGGCCCTGGTCAAAGAAAACGCGTGACGCAGCGTCACATCAGCTGTGATCCGGCGTCATCAGGCTCTCCTGCGTGGCGCTGGCGACCAGCACGCCGTCCCGGTCGTGGACGGTGGCGATCGACAGGCCGCGCCCGCGGCCCGCGGCGGGGCTGCGGACGTCGAAGAACAGCCACTGGTCGGCGCGCACCGGCCGATGGAACCAGATCGCGTGGTTCAGGCTGGCCACATGCAACCGAGCGCCGTCGCGATCGAGTTGCGGCACGTGGATGCCGACGCTTGCGAAGTTGAGCCACCAATCCGACAGGTAGGCGAATGCCGCGGCCTGCAGCGCCGGTTCGTCGGGCAGCGGTTCGCGCGTGCGCAGCCAGTAGCTCAGCCCGGCCTCCGGTGCGCCCAGGCCCAGGCCCTGTTCGACGTTGCCGACCCGCACATCCAGCGTCGAGGAACCCAGCGGATAGCCGACCGTGCGCCAGACCGCGTCGGCGGTCTCGGCCGGGAGCTCCTCCATGCGCGGCAGCGACTGTGGATCGACACCCGTCGCGCGCGAGGCGACGGCGTGTTCGGGGCTCGGCAGCGCGGTCGCGAAGCTCACCTGCGCATCGAACACCATCCGGGCCGGCGCGCGGTCGGTCGCGGACTGGCTGCCGCGCACGTGGCGCGACGCGAATCGCCGGCCCTCCTGCAGCACCGTGACGTGATGGTCGATCGGCCTTGCCGGGTCGGCGCTCTGCAGGAACATGAACTGCAGCGCCGTGACCTCGCGATCCGCCGGCACCGTCATTGACGCGGCCATCAGCGCATGGGCCAGCAGCTGGCCGCCGAAGACGGTGCCGCGCGCGTTCGGACTCGCGTAGCGATTGCGGAAGCTCGACGGACCGGCCGGCTCCAAGCGGAGCAAGGGCGCGAGGTCGCGGGATGTCCAAGCCGCAACGGCGTCCGCGCGCATCGCTCAATGGCCCAGGAACCGGGGCTTGCGCTTCTCGACCTGTGCGGCGATGCCTTCCTGCGCGTCGTCGCTGGCCGAAACGCGCGCCAGCGTCAGCGCCTCGTCCTCCAGCTGCGCCTCGAGCTGGGCGGCACCCGCCTTCATGAACAGGCGCTTGGTCTCGCCATAGGCCAGCGTCGGGCCGGCGGCGAGCTTGCGCGCGAGCGCCAGCGCGCTGTCCTGGAGCTGGTCGTCGGCCACGACCTGGTCGACCAGGCCGGCACGCTGCGCGTCCTCGCTGCCGAGGACCTCGGCCAGCAGCACGAAGCGGCGCGCGCGCGCCATGCCCATGCGGGCAGTGAGGGTCACGGTGGAGCCCGAATCGCAACTGAAGCCGAGCTGGGAAAAGGCGGAGCCGAGCCTGGTCCCGGTGCCGGCGATCACGACGTCGCACCCCGCCAGGACGGCCACGCCGCCGCCCATCGCAAAGCCCTGCACGGCCGCCACCACCGGCACCGGCAGCCGCCAGAAGCGCTGCAGGCCCATGTGCAGCTCGGCGGTCCATTCGCGCACCAGGGGCGCCAGCCGGTCGCGCGCCGGATAAAAGGTCTTCAAATCGCCGCCGAAGCTGAAGTTCGAGCCCTCGGCCCGCAGCAGCACGGCGCGCAGGCCCGGCGTGTCGAGCAGGCCGGAGGCGATCTGCTTGAAATCGCGGCCGAAGGGACCGTCGATGGGATTGCCCCGGGCAGGCTGCGCGAGCGAGAGAATGGCCAAGCCGTCCTGCAGCTCGACGCGGATGGAATCGGTGGATTGCATGAAGTTCAGTCTCCTTTTTTCGGCTGCGGTGTGAGGGCAAACCCGGCTACCGTTCGATAGCAGACTATACACTTGCGTATTAGAATTTCACAACCACTACTGCGGCCTGTCGGGGCCTCGTGAACCCTATGTTGACTCCTCAAGACGACCTCATCGGCCACCAGCTTCCGACCACCTTCGACCAGATCGACAACAGCGATCCGGCGTGGATGGAGCGGCTCTGGTACACGGGCCACCCCACTCCCGCCAGCGACCTGATCTTCGACATCGGCCTCGGCTACCACCCCAACCGCAACGTGATGGACGCCTTCGCCGGCGTGGCCGTGCCGGGCCGGCAGTGGAATTTCCGTGCGTCACGGCGGCTGCGGCCCGACCCTCTGACCACCCGCGTGGGTCCGCTGTCGATCCAGGTCATCGAAGGCCTGCGCCGCCACCGGCTCACGCTCGGCGAGAACGACTCGGGCATCCGCTTCGAGATCGAATTCATCGCCACCATGAACGCCCACGAAGAAAAGGCCCACATGCGACGTCGCGAAGGCCGCGTGACCGAGAACATGGCCCGCGGCCAGCAGCTCGGCCGCTACAGCGGCTGGCTGGAATACGACGGCAAGCGCGTCGAGATCGACAGCGCCAGCTGGATGGGGCAGCGAGACCATTCATGGGGCGTGCGGGCCGAGATGCGCACCGACGAGACCACGCCGCCCCTTACTTTCTATCCGCCCTTCTTCTACTGCTGGACCACGGCGCAGTTCGCCAACCGCGGGCTGCACATCTTCTTCAAGGAGCGCGCGCCGGGCGAGAAGATCTACCTGTCGGGTGAGGAGGTCTTCACCGTCGGCAGCAAGGTCTCCGGGCGCAATCAGCTGGTCGACGTGCAACACGAGGCTCGCTGGCTGGACGATCCGCACGGCCAGTCGATGGCCTCGATGGAATTCCAGCTGAAGTTCGCCGACGGCAGCGAGCGGCCGGTCTCGGTCCGGGTGCTGCCGACCAAGTACTTCCTCAAGGGTGGCCTGTACGGCGGCCTGGATGGATGGTTCCACGGTGACGACCGCGGTAAGCTGTACTTCGAGCACGAGGTCTGGGACCTGAGCGATCCGGGCACACGCCAGCGCGTGCGGACCCTGGCCGACCAGGTGATCGAGGTGCGCGACGGCGACGAGGTCGGCTACGGGATCATCGAATATGGCGTGGGCAAGGGCTATGCCGCCTACGAATCGGTCCAGATGCATCCGCCGATCTGAGGCAGCGCTGCGCTGAACGGCGCTCGCGCCACCGGGTCGGGCTCATTCATGCGCCACCCTTGGCCCTCTTGCGCCGTGCCACCATCGCTGCGACACGGGCATCGATGTCCGTGCTGCTGACCCTGGCGTTGTTCTCCAGCGAGGCGCGCCGCTCGAGCGCGAGCGCCTCCTGCAGCGGCAGGTTCCATTCGTCGTCGAGCAGGCGCTTGTAGATCTTCAGCGTCTCGGGCACGGCCGCGGCCATGTCGCTGGCGATCGCCTCGGCCTTGGCCATCAGTTCGGCCGGCGCGACCACGTGGTTGACCAGTCCCCAGGCCAGTGCTTCCTCGGCGTGCAGGAAACGGCCGCTCAGGGCGAGTTCCTTGGCGCGGTTGATGCCGACCAGGCGAGCCAGGCGCACCGAGCCGCCCCAGCCCGGCAGCAGTCCGACCCGTGCGTGAGTGTCTGCGAACCGCGCTTCGGTGGATGCGACGAGCAGGTCGCAGGCCAGCGCGATCTCGACGCCGCCGGTCACCGCCATGCCGTTGATGGCACCGATGACCGGACCCGAGAAGGACTGCAGGGCCTTCACCGGATCGTTCTCGTAGGCACCGGCCGCGAGCTTGGGCGAGACCGCCCATTCCTCGAGGTCCATGCCGACGCTGAAGGCGCGGCCGGCTCCGGTGAGGATGAGGACGCGCACCTCGGGATCGGCCTCGAGCTCGGCGATGGCGGCAGCCATTTCGCCGCGCAGTTCGTTCGACAGCGTGTTGAACTTGTCCGGACGGTTCAGCACCAGCGTGGCGAAGCCCTCGCTGTTGCGGATGACCTGGATGGTCTTGTAGCTCTGGGCGGTCATCCGTGGGCCTTCGGCATGGGCGTCACTGCATCTTGCATTCAGGGCTCGGCGGCGGGAACAGCTTGGCGCCTGGCTCGATGCTGCGCATCGCAAAGGTGGTGGCCTTGCCGTCGGCCGTCTTCACGACCTCGGCGACGCCATGTTGCCGAATCAGCGTGTGGTCCGCCGCGCGCATCTCGACCTCGCCGTAGATCGTGGGCGCCTTCAGGCCCGCGAGCGCCGTGCGCACGGCCGGCACGTCGCTGCTGTTGGCCTTGACGATGGCCGCGCGCAGCATCTCCATCGCCACCATCATGTCGGCATCGGTATAGATGGGCTTGCGCTTGTAGCGCGCCTCGTAGGCCTTCACGAAGGCGGCATTGCGCTCGCCGGGCATCGTGTTGTGATAGCTCAGGCCGTTGAGCACGCCCAGCACGGAATCGCCCTGCGCCGACAGCTGGAACTCGGTGGCGAAGCCGTTGCCCAGCACCGTCTTGTACTTCTCGAACAGGCCGAACTGCTTCTGCTGCTTGGCGAAGGAATTGCCGTCGGACATGTACAGCGTGACCATCAGCGCGTCGGCGGGCTTCGACAGCTGCGTGATGTAGCTGCCGAAGTCGGTGGTGCCCTGCGGCGCGAACAGGTTCTGCTGCACGGTGCCACCCTCGGCCTTCACCATGTCGGCGAACTTGGCCGCAAAGGTGTGGCCGACCGCATAGTCCGGCGAGATCACGTTCCAGGTCTTGGCGCCGGACTTCCTGACGAAATCGCGCAACATCGCGGTGTAGACGGCGTCGGGCGTGGTGACACGGAAGAAGTTGGGCTGGCAGGCCTTCGTCATCAGGTCATCGCCCTGCGAATAGGCGTCGATCATCAGTGCGTTGAGCCCGTCCAGCTTGGGCGCGATGGCGAGCGAATGCGAGGTCGGCGTCTGGCCGGTGATGAAGCGCGCACCGCCCTGCTCCACCAGCTTGTTGGCCGCCGCGATGGCGCTGGCCGGCGTGCCGGCATGGGCCTGCACGATGACCTCGAACTTGCGACCCAGCGCGCCGCCCTGGGCGTTGAGCACCTCGACGCCGACGCGCGCGGAATCCTCCACCAGGCTCGCATAGGTCGCGAAGGGTCCGCTGTCGATCGTCAGCACGCCGATCTTGATCGGGTCGCCGGCCTGCGCCGAAGCGGCCAGCGGAAAAGCCAGCGCGAGCGCGGCGGCGGACAGGGCGCCGACGGCGCTTCTACGGGTGATGCGGGTCATGGTGTGTCTCCTTGCCTTTGGCAGGCCTGTCATGCACTAGCGTACGATATGCATCGAATCTATTACAAAAATGGCCACTGTCAAGCGGTGCAAGCACGGGCCCGCAGGCCCTTCATTCCTGGTCTTCCGAGCCGCTGGACATCTCGGCGAACAGCGGCCGGGGCGCGTTCTTCAGCTCGATGCTGAGTTCGGCGCGCATCGCAGTGCGCAGCAGCGTCTCGATGGCCGCGGCCGTCTCCGGCACCAGCTGGTCCTTCTGCGCGTCCAGCCAGGCGAGCAACTGGCCGATGGCGACATTGCCGGTGTCGCGCATCGCCAGCAGCTCGGCGATCGGCACCGATTCGGGCACGGTGCCCACGGGCAGTGCCGGCAGCGATGCCGCCTGCGGCGAACCCTGCAGCACCTCGGCGACGCCGTCGAGCGCGGTGCGCTGGGCCGCGATCTGCTGCAGCAGGAAGCCGGCCGACCAGTCGGCACGCACCTTGAAGGTGTTGAGCAGGTTGATGACGCCGAACACCTGGCCGCGGGCGAATTCGTCGTCGAGGCGGCTCAGCACCTCCTTGCGCAAGGTGGCGTTCATGCCGTCGATCAGGCGGGCGAAGGAGTTGTTCATGAGGCGGCCTCTATGGTCTTTTCCATCTGGCGCAGGCAGGTCGCGATCTGGCTGCCCATCGCCGGCATGCGCATGTCGTTGAAGCGCCCTTCCTCGAAACAGCGCGCGGCCGCCATGTGCGTGGCCGCGAGCTTGAGCAGCGACAGCGCCTGGTAGTAGCGCACCGAGGCCATCGAGACTTCGAAGCCGGCCTTCTCGCCATAGCGCGCGTAGAACCAGTCGGGCTCGGCCAGGCGGCAGATCAGCTTGCTGCCACCCATGTACATCGGCAGGCTGGCCCAGCCGAGGTCCTCGTGCGGGTCGCCCAGGTGCACCAGCTCCCAGTCGAGGATGGCGGTGATGCGCCCGCCCTGCTCCAGGAAGTTCCCCGTGCGGTAGTCCCCGTGGACGATCGCCACCCGCGGCGCCACCGGGCTGTGCTGCTTCAGCCAGCGAATGCCCCATTCGGCCTGGGGAAAGGGGCGCATGGCCCAGCGTGCGATCTGGGCTTCCCAGTGGTCGACGTTCTGGTGCGCGGCATTGGCCGCGGTGATGCCGTGCGCCATCTCGGCAATCGGCTTGTCCTGCCAAGGCACCCGGTGCAGCGCGGCCAGCGTGTCGATGAACTGCTCCGCCAAGTGCCTGCGATAGCCCTCCTCCAGGCCCGGCTCGCTGGCCGAGACCCAGGGCACGACCGCATCGCCGGAGACCTTCTCGCAGAACATGAAGGGCGCGCCGAGGATGGAGGCGTCGTCGCTGCTCCAGTAGGCCCGCGGCACCGGCACGCCGCTGCCTTCCAGCGACTGCATCGACAACACCTGCGGCTTCGCGCTGTAAGGCGCGAACAGGCCATAGTCTGGACCCAGGCGCAGGATGATTTCCTGCGTGGCGCCGCCGGGGTCGATCCCGGTGACGGGCACCGCGTAGGTCAGCCACGAGAAGCCGACCGGAAAGCGCCTGACCGCGCCGACCTGCACCGGATGGCCCAACTGGGCCGCCAGGTAGGCGGCGATCTTCGGCGCCAGCGTGCTGTCGTCTATGAGCGTTTGCATGCGAATCTGTTCATGTCGGAGGGGTGGGCCGCCGCTTCGTGGGCGGCATGTGGCCGCGCTCGTTCACGCTGGCAACGCCGATCGTGCCGGTGCCCAGCAAACGCAGCCGCGTGATCGATCCGTAGCCGGGCGCGAAGTGCACGATGCGCGCCAGACCGAGGGCATGCGAGAGCACAACGTTGATCGGCAGGCCATGGGTGAACACCGCCACGTGCGCATCGGGCTCGCTGTGCTCGACGGTCGCGGCCAGCGCGCCCAGCACCTCGCTGCGAAAGGCATCGGCATTGCCGCCGAAAAAGGCGATCGGATCGTCGAGGAAGCGGCCCCACTCGTGCTCGCCCAGGGCGCGCAGGGTCTCCGTCGACCGGTAACGATCGACGTGGCGATCGGCTTCGGCCCAGCCCTCGATGCGCTCGATCGGCAGGCCCAGCGCATCGGCCAGTGGCTGGGCCGTCTGGGCGGCGCGCGCGAGCGGGCTGCTCACGATGCGCGTGATGCCCTCCTGCGCCAGCCGCGCCGCCACGGCCCGGGCCTGCGCGAGCCCGTCCGCACGCAGCGGCGGATCGTGCGGGCGCTCGGCATCCTCCTCGTCGGGGCGCCCGTGTCGGACCAGAACCAGCCGCATCGCTTCAGCCCTGCTGCCGGAGCAGCTCGGGCAGGGTCGCGCGATGGAACCCCTCGAACGGCGCGCTCTTGTGATGCGGGACCTGCTTCCACGTGCCGCGCGCATTCGGCGTGCCGCCGTCGACGCGCACGCAACTGCCGGTGATGTAGGCCGCGCCCGGCGACAGCAGGTACACGATGGCCGCCGACACCTCGGCCTCGGTGCCGAAGCGCTGCAGCGGCACGGTGGGCGGAAACTCCAGGATCTTCGCCTTGGCCTCGGGCGCGTAGGTGTCGAAGCCACTCGATGCGATGCCGCCCGGCGCGACCGTGTTCACGCGCACGCCGGCGGCAGCCCATTCGCAGGCCGCCGTCTCGCTGAGCGTGAGCATGCCGCCACGCGCCGCCGCCGAGTGGGCGAAGTCGGGCCAGCCGTGCCAGATGTCCGCAATGATGTTGACGATCGCGCCGCCGTGGCCTTCCATCCAGCGGTTGTAGGCCTCGCGCATGAAGATGAAGCCGCCGGTCAGATTGTTGCGCACCACCGCCTCGAAGCCCTTGGTCGAGATGGTCTTCATTGCCGTGCGGTATTGGCCGCCCGCGTTGTTGACCAGGCCGTCCAGCCGGCCGCGCGCATTCAGCACCGCGTCGATGGTCTCGCCGACCATGGCTTCGTCGCGGATGTCGCAGGGATGGGCACTCGCACTGCCGCCGTCCTCGGCGATCTCGCCGCGCACCTGCTCCAGCTTCTCGGCCGTCCTGCCGACGAGGGCGACATGCGCGCCCAGCGATGCCAGTTCGTGCGCGGTGCAGCGGCCGATGCCGCTGCCGCCACCGGTCACGATGATGGTCTGGCCCTCGAACAGCCCCGGGCGGAATATGGATTGATAAGGCATGACGGCTCCTAGAGGTATTGCACCGCAACGCGGCCGATGCGCTGGCGCGCGATCACGAGCTTCATGATGCCGGCGGTGCCATCGCCGATCTCCAGGCCCATCACGTCGCGCATGCGCTGCTGGTGCGGCAGGTCCTTCGACCAGCCGTAGTGGCCGAAGGTCAGCAGGCACTGGTGGATCACGTCGAACGCGGTCTTCGGGCCCATCCACTTGACCATCGCCGCCTCGGTGGTGTGCGGCTCGCCGGCATCGCGCAAGGCCAGCGCGTGATACGACAACTGCCGCACGGCGGCGATGTGCGATTCGCCCTCGGCGAGAGGGAAGCTCACGCCCTGGAACTGGCCGATCGGGCGTCCGAAGGCCTCGCGCTCCTTGGCATAGGCCCAGGCCTCGTCGAGCGAGGCCTGGGCCGCGCCGCAGCACTGCAGCGCGATCAGCGCGCGGCTGTAGTCGAAGCCCTGCATCACTTGCGTGAAGCCCTTGCCCTCGTCACCGAGCCGGTGGCTGGCGGGCACCCTGACCTCGTCGAAGAAGACCGATCCGCGGCCGATGATGGCGCTGCCGACATCGTCGAAGTGCGTGCGCTGGATGCCGGGGGAGGTCCCTGGAATGAAGAAGGCCGACACGCCCTTGGCGCCGTCCTCGGGGCGGCCGGTGCGCGCGAAGATCAGGTAGGCATCCGCACGGTCGGCGAAGGTGATCGAGGTCTTCTCGCCATTGATGACGTAGTCGTCGCCGTCGCGCCGCGCTTTCAGCTGCAGGTTGCTGGCGTCGGAGCCGCCGCGCGGCTCGGTCAGGCAGATGGCCACCACCGCCTCGCCGCGGATCATCCGCGGCACCCATTCCTCGACTAGTTCGGGGCTGGCGTGGCGGATCAGGATGGCCGCATTGAGCGACACGCCCACCGGAACCGCGCTGATGTTGAAGTCGCCGTAGGCGAGCTCCTCGGCGATCAGGCCAGCGGTCACCGCATCGGCGCCGAGGCCGCCCAGACGCTCGGGCAGGTCGACCCCGATCAGGCCGATGCGGCCCATTTCGGCGAGCAGATCGCGGTCGAGCACACCGAGCTTCTCGCGCTTCTGGTAGTCGGGCAGGAGCCGTTCGCGGGAGAAGCGGCGCGCGGACTCCTGCAGCGCTTTCTGGTCGTCGGTGAGCACCATCGGGTATGTCTCTTGAAGTGTGTGAGTTTATCGTTCGGTAGTGTACTAGTTTGGCTGCCGTGCGCGTCAGATCTTGCGCTCGTGGCCGACCCAGTACGGATCGCGCAGCACGTTCTTGCGCACCTTGCCCACCGGCGTGACAGGCAGCGGATCGGCGCGGAACTCGATGCTGCGCGGGCACTTGTAGCCGCCGATCAGCGTGCGGCAATGCGCGATCAGTTCCTCCGCGGTGGCGCTGGCGCCGTCCTTGAGCACCACCACTGCATGGACCGCTTCGCCCCACTGCTCGCTCGGGATGCCGATCACCGCTGCCTCGCGCACCGCGGGATGCAGGAAGAGCGCACGCTCGGGCTCCACCGAATAGACGTTCTCGCCGCCGCTGACGATCATGTCCTTGACGCGGTCGGCGACATAGAGAAAGCCGTCGTCGTCGAGGTAGCCGGCGTCGCCCGTATGCATCCAGCCATCTCGCAGGGCAGCCGCAGTCGCGCCCGGATTGTTGAGGTAGCCCATCATCAGGAAGTCGCTGCGCACGATGATCTCGCCGATCTGGCCGACCGCGGCATCGGTGCCGTCGGGCAGCACCACGCGGATCTCGTTGCCGAACGCGGCCTGGCCGGCGGAGCGCAGCCGCGGCGATTTCTCGCCCGAGACGATGTGGTCGCGCCAGCGCAGCATGGTGGCGAAGCCGCCGGTCTCGGTCATGCCATAGATCTGGTAGAAGCCCCAGGTCGGCACCATCTCCATCGCCCGCAGCATCAGGCCCTCGGGCATCGGCGAGCCGCCGTAGATGCAGGTCTTGAGGCTGGTCAGGTCGTACTTCTTGAAGTCCGGATGGCTCAGCAGCATATTGACCATGGTCGGCACCAGCACGGCGTTGGTGACCTTGAATTCTCCGATCGCCTTCATCACCGGCAGCGCCTCGAACTTGGGCAGCACGACATGCGTGCCGGCCGCCAGCGTGATGTACCAGAGCGCGCTCGCGCCGGCAAAGTGGAAGTAGCCGGCCACATAGAGGAAGCTCAGGTCTTCCACGCTGGGCAGCAGCGCGAGATAGCAGCAGGTCGCCAGATAGACGCCCTTGTGCGACATCGCCACGCCCTTGGGGTGGGCCGTCGTGCCGCCGGTGTAGAAGATGACGTAGAGATCGTCGTCGGCGCGGTTGGCGTCGGCCATCGGCGCGTGCCGCTCGATCAGTGCCTCGAACGACAACATGCCGCTCGGCGTCGGCCCTTCGCCCATGTGGATGAGGGTCCTGATGCCCGGCATCTGGCTGCGCAGCGCCTCGGTCTGGTCGAGGAAGCTGTCATCGACGAACAGGACCTCGGCCTTCGAATCCGTCAGGGCATAGACGTTCTCCGCCACCGACCAGCGAACGTTCAGCGGCGCCAATGCGCCGCCGGCCCACGGCACGGCGAAGAACAGCTCCAGATAGCGGTCGGAGTTCATCGCGAGCACCGCGACGAAGGCACCGTCACGCACCCCCAGCGCGCGCAGCGCGGCGGCCATGCGCGGCACGCGCGTGCCCACTTCCCTCCAGGTGCGCTGCCTGCCACCGCTGATCGTGGCGACGCGGTGGGGATTGCACTGCACTGCGCGCTTGAGCAGTTGGGTACCCTGCATGGTCGGTCCTTGTATGACGGAGTTGCTTTCGCGGCCCGCCGTGCGCGGCACGGCTTTCACATGATGTACACGCCCATACGTTACGCTACTGTACGATATGGCGCCAGCCCGGGATTCCCCTAGCTCGCGCTCAGGCCGTGTGACCGAAGCCGCGCGGGTCTTGCGCGCGTTCGCGCAGCCAGGGCGAGGGTCGGAAGCGCTCACCATGGCGATCGGCGAGCGCGTCGCATTCCGCCACGAAAACGGCGATGCCGCGCCGCGCCACCTGTGCCAGCACGCCGCCTTCCGCCACCGGGAATCCGAGTCCGAGCACCGAGCCGCGGTCGGCATCCTGCGCGCTGCGCACGGTGCCCTCCTCCAGGCAGCGTGCGGCTTCCATCGCCTGGGCATGCAGGAGACGGCGCGTCACGCCAGCCGTGTCCGGCTGCACGTCGAGCGCCGGATACAGCTGCGCAAGGCCGGGCCAGAGGCGCTTCGGCCCCTCGGCCGGGTAGTCGTAGAAGCCACCGCCCTCGCGCCGGCCGCGCCGCCCCAGCGAGGTCACCATGCGATCCAGCACCGGCCAGGCCAGCGGCCGGCAGAACCGCTGCGCCAGCCCGTCGGCGCGCGCCTGTTTCGCCTGCTGCCAATTGAGCGCCAGCCCGGTCTCGTCGAGCATCGCGAGCGGTCCGATGGGCAGCCCGGCGGCAGCGGCGCCGGCTTCGATGGCTTCCGGCCGCACGCCCTCGGCCAGCATCGCAGCCGCTTCGTCGAGGTACGCGGCGAAGACACGCGAAGTGAAGAAGCCCGGCCCGTCGCGCACCACGATCGGCTGCTTGCCCAGGCGCCGCACCCAGTCGAGCGCCGTATCGACGGTCGCGTTCGAAGTCGCCTGGCCGACAACCACCTCGACCAGCGCCATGCGGTCCACCGGCGAGAAGAAGTGCAGGCCGATGAAGCGCTCCGGCCGGGACAGGGCCGCGGCCAGCCCGCTGACCGGCAGGCCCGAAGTGTTGGTGGCGATCAGGGCATCGTCCGCCACCACCGCCTCGATGCGGCGCAGCACTTCCAGCTTGGTCTCGCGCTCCTCGGCCACCGTCTCGACGACCAGGGCGCAGCCGGCCAGGTCGGCCGGACCGGCAGCCGGCGACACGGCCCCGATCAGCGCCGCGCGCGCCTGCGGCGTCATGCGGCCACGCGCGACACGCTTGTCGAGATCGGCACCGAGGCGCTCGACCCCGCGTCGGGCTGCTTGCTCGTCGCGCCCCAGCAGCAGCACCTCCAGGCCGGCGGCAGCGGCCGAATGGCACAGACCCAGTCCCATCAGGCCGGGGCCGACGATGCCGATGCGAAGTTTGTCGTGGTTCATCTCAGTTTTCCACCACGCGATCGCGTGACCCGCGACGCATGAAACGCAGCTGACATTCGGTTCGGACACCAGGGGCGCGTGCCGAGGCCACCGGGTGGCCCCCTCCGCGAATGTCCCCCGGCTTCGCCTCCTCCTTGATTTCGCTGCGGGGGCCACCCGATGCCCTCGGCACGGGTAAGGCGGTGTGGTGCTGGTCGATGAACCATCGCCGTGACGGATCACGTCGATGGTGTGCTCTGCGCAGCGAAATCAAGGAGGAGGCCGCAGGCCGGGGGACATTCGCGGAGCAGAGTACGCCGTCGGCGTGAGCCCGCCCCGCCTCACCCAGGCCGCATCGAATCGAAAAGCTCCGTTTCATCTCAGACCCTCACCAGCATCTTGCCGACATTGGCGCCCGCGAGCTGCCCGATCAGGGCCGCGGGCGCAGCCTCCAGCCCGTCGGCCACCTGCGTGCACGGCTTCAGGCTGCCTTCGTCCAACCAGCGCGCGAGCCGCGCCTCGGCCTCGTCACGGCGCGCATAGTGATCGAACACCACGAAGCCCTGCATGCGGATGCGCCGCGCCACCAGCAGCCCCGGCACGCCGCGCGGCCCCGGGGCGGCCGAGGCCCGGTCGTATTGAGCGACCGCGCCGCAGCACGCGACACGGCCGAAAGGATTCATCTGCGGCAGGGCCGCTTCCAGGATGTCGCCGCCGGTTCCGTCGAACATCGCGTCGATGCCATCGGGGCACGTCGTCTTGAGCGCCGCACGCAACCCGCCCAGCTTGTAGTCGATCGTCGCGTCGGCGCCAAGCTCCTCCAGCAGCCAGCGGCATTTCTGCGCTCCACCCGCCACGCCGACGACCCGCACGCCCGCGCGCCGAGCCAGCTGCACCACCACGTTGCCGACGCCGCCGGCCGCCGCCGACACCAGCAGCGTCTCGCCGGCGCGCACCGAGGCGATCTCGAACAGGCCGAAGTAAGCCGTGAGGCCCGTGATGTCGAGCACGCCGGCCAGTTGCTCCAGCGGCCGGCCGGCGTCACGCTTGCGCAGTTCCTGTGGTGCTGTCACGCAGAAGTCCTGCCAGCCCAGGTCGCCGCTCACCACATCGCCCGGTGCGAAACCGGGCGCGCGCGACGCCACCACTTCGCCCACCCCATACGCGGCCATCACCTCGCCGGGCTGCAGCCGCGGTCTGTAACTGTGCATCGACATCCACATGCGCTGCGCGGGATCGACCGAGCTCATGCGCACGCGCACGAGCACCTCTCCGTCCCGCGGCTGCGGCGCCGGCGCCTCGCGCCAGGCGAAGTGTCCGGCGCCGAGCGCCCCGTCGGGGCAGGCAAGGTAGATCCACTGGCGATTGATCATGGGCAGGCAGGCGTTGATTGCGCGATCCCCGACACCGAGGGAAAGCACGTAGGAATGCAGTCTCGTATTTCTAATGCACTTGCGTACGATACGCACACATACTAGATACGTCAATTCAACCCGCTACGGGTCAACCACGGAGATCTGCGGATGAACTCGATCGATCTCGCCGGGCGCACGAGCGTCATCACGGGCGGTGGCAGCGGCATCGGCCTGGCCAGTGCCCGCCGCTTTCTCGAATCCGGCGCACGCGTGGAGTTGTGGGGCCGCGATGGCGACAAGCTGCGCGAAGCCGCGACGTCGCTCGCCGACCGGGGCACCGTTACATGGCGCGCGGTCGACGTCGCCGACCATGCGGCCGTGCAGCGCGCGGCCGACGAGGCGCAGCGCGAGCTCGGGCAGGTCGACATCCTCTTCAACAACGCCGGGGTCGCGCTCGAGGTCTGTCCGATGATCGAGATGTCGCTGGACGCCTGGCACCAGAACATCGCGATCAACCTGAACGGCGTCTTCTACGCCTGCCGCGCCTTCGTGCCCGCCATGGTCCGGCGCGGCTGGGGCCGGGTCATCAATGTCTCGTCGATGGCGGGCAAGGACGGCAATGCCTTCCAAAGCGCCTATTCGGCCGCGAAGGGCGGCGTCATCGCCTTCACCAAGAGCCTGGGCAAGGAACTCGCCACCAGCGGCGTCACGGTCAACGCGATCGCGCCGACGCTGTTCGAGACGCCCCTGGCCATGGCGACCATGGCCAAGGCACCGGCCGCGATGCAGGCGGTCATCGAGAAGATCCCGATGCGCCGCATGGGTCGCGCCGAAGAAGCCGCCGCCATGGCCGCCTGGATCGCCTCGGACGACTGCTCCTTCACCACCGGTTTCACCTTCGACCTTTCCGGCGGCCGTGCCACTTACTGACAACACCGAGACAAAGGACAAGTTATGACAACCCTCTCCAACGGCATCTCGCGGCGCTCCCTGCTCGGAACCGGCGCCATCGTCGCGGGCGGACCACTGCTGGCGGCCGCGCAGAGTGTGTTCGCGCAGACCGGCGACACGCTCAAGATCGGCTCGGCGCGCGCAATGACCGGCGTGGTCGCCGGCTCCTTCGCGCCGCTCTATGTCGGCGTGAAGATCGCGGTCGAGGAGATCAACGCCGCGGGCGGCATCCTCGGGCGCAAGGTCGAGATCATCGAGGTCGACGACGAAAGCTCGCCCGCCAAGGAACCGGCGGTGATGCGCAAGCTGCTCGACAGCGGCTGCCAGGCGATCCTCGGTCCGGTCGGCAGTTCGCACAGCCTTGCCGCCGTGCCCACGACGACCGCAGCGAAGGTGCTCCATGGCGCGGGCGGCTGGGCCGAGGAATTGGCCGACGGCACGAAGTATCCCTATCAATACCAGTTCACTTACAACACCGGCCTGCAGGGCGAAGCGGTGGCGCGCCACATCGTGGACCAGCTCAAGCTCAAGAAGGTCGGCATCCTGCTCGAGAACACCGGCTTCGGCGAGTCCGCCACCGCTGCGACCGTGCGCGCGCTGAAGCAACGCGGCATCGAGCCGGTCGGCGTCGAGACCTATCCGCTCAACGCCACCGATCTCAAGGTCTACGTCAACAAGCTGCGCGGCGCGGGCGCCGAGGCGCTGGTGCTGTGGAACGCGGCGGCCCAGGGCATGGTTCTCACCGCCGCTGCGCTGCAGTCGGCCAAGTGGTATCCGGCGCTCCTGGGCGGCAACGGCATGTATTCGAACGCGGTGCTCGACAACGCCGATCCGGAGGTGATCAAGAACGCCTACGCCACCCTGCTCAAGACTTGGACCTACTCCGCCACCGAGCCACCTGCCGCGCGGCAGGTCGCCTATGCGCAGAAGGTGCTCACCTACCCCGAAGCCAAGACCTGGGAGATCAATGCCGCCATCAGCCCGTTCTACGACTACCTGCAGCTGCTGAAGGTGGTGGTCGAGAGCGAGAAGCGCCTCGACACCGAGCGCATCAAGAAGGCCTTCGACGCCACGAAGAACTACGACGGCATGATCGGCCGCATCAGCTTCACGCCCGAGAACCACTGCGCGCTCGATGCCAGCCAGATCGTGATGGTGACGCTGCTGTCGGGCAAGGACCCGAAGGCGATGCGGGTGTTCAGGGAACGCGCCTGAGCGCGCCGTCCGCGCAACGCCATGTGGTTCGACGTCCTCGTCTCCGGCCTCACGTCGGGCAGCCTCTACTGCCTGGTCGCGGTCGGCTTCAACATCCTCTACCGGCCCACCAAGGTCTTCAATTTCGCGCAGGGCGACTTCGTGATGCTCGGCTCGATGGCCAGCGCCCTGTTGATGACGCAGATGAAGTGGCCCTGGCTGGCGTCCCTGGCGGCGGCGATGGCGCTGGTCGCCGTGCTGTCGCTGCTGGTGGAGCGCATCGCGGTCGCACCGGTGCTCAAGCGCAGCACCAACGGCACGGCCTGGATCATCACCACGCTCGCGGTGTCGATGATCGTGACCAACCTGGTCGGCAAGATCTGGGGCGCGGACCCGGTGGTCGTCGATGCGCCGGCGCCGCTGTCGAACGACACGCTCTCGCTGGGCGTGCTCAATATCTCCAGCTACCAGATCGCGCTGATCGGCCTCACCATCGCATTGGTCGTCGTGGTCGAGCTGCTCTACGGCAGCCTCTGGGGCAAGGCGGCGATGGCGGTGGCGGAAGACCGCGACGCGGCACTCCTGCGCGGCATCGACCCGGTCGCGATCAGCCGCTGGTCCTTCGCCCTCGGCGGTGCCTTCGCGGCGCTGACCGGCGCGCTGGCTTCGCCAGTGACGAGCGCTTCCACCAGTCTGGGCGGCATGCTGCTGCTCAAGGGCTTCGCGGCCGCGGCCATCGGTGGCCTCGGCAGCAACCGCGGCGCCTTGGCTGCCGGCTACGCGATCGGTCTGACGGAAGCTGCGAGCGCTCTGCTGCTGTCGCCCGGCTATCACAACGCCGTGATGCTGGTGCTGGTACTCGCGATCCTGCTGGTGCGCCCGGGCGGCATCTTCAGCTCCCTGGAAGCGCGCACGGTCTGACATGATGAACGCCTCGGCCCTCTCGACCCACCCGGCGCAGGCCACGCCGACGCGCGGCATTCCCAGGTCCGTCTTCGCCATCCTCGTGATCGCCGCCCTCTCGCTGCCGCTCTGGTTCCGCGGCGACTATGTCCTGTTCCTCGCCACCCAGGCCGGCGTGATGATGCTGGTCGCGATCGGACTCAACTTCCTCACCGGTTATGCGGGCCAGGTCTCGCTCGGCCACGGCGCCCTGGTCGCACTGGGCAGCTACGCCACTGCGCTGCTGATGGTCGACGCGCACTGGTCGTTCTGGTCTTCCGCGCTGGTGGGCGTGGCGGTGGCCACCATCGCCGGCCTGGTGATGGCGCTGCCCGCATTGCGGCTGTCGACCTGGTACTTCGCGCTCGTCACCCTCACCTTCGCGCAGGTGGTCACCGACCTGCTGGTCGAATGGCGCGGTCTGACGCGCGGCTTCTCCGGCATCGTCGGCATTCCAGCGCCAGCCATCGGCGGCCATCCGCTGAGCCCGGTGCAGGTCTACCTGGTGATAGTGCTTTGCGTGGTGCTGGCCTTCGTCGCGATCCGCAATCTGACGCTCTCGCGCTATGGTCGCGGCATGATCGCCGCCCGCGACAACCCGCTGGCGGCCACTGCATCGGGCGTGTCGCTGCTGCGCATCAAGCTGTTCGCCTTCGCCGTGAGCGCGGCGCTCGCGGGCCTGGCCGGCGCCTTCTTCGCGGTGCAGAAGACGGTGATCACGCCGGAGGATTTCAGCGCCGACTTCTCCATCTTCTTCCTGCTGACGATCGTGGTCGGCGGCTTGGGCAAGCGCTGGGGTCCGGTGGTCGGCACGCTGATCTTCTTCCTGCTGCCCGAGCTGCTGGGCGCGCTGCAGAGCTGGCGGCTGCTGATCTACGGCGTGTTGCTGCTGGTGCTGATGGTGTTCGCACCGCATGGGGTGATGGGCATGCCGTTGTGGCGGCGCTGGCGGGTTCGCGCCGCCACCCGCGACGAGACAGGCGCGGATGCGGTGAGCGCGCGGCCGGTCGCTCGCCTGGGCCTGTCGGTGAACGCGCTGCACAAGCAGTTTGGCGGCGTCGCTGCGCTGCGGGGCTGCACGCTGGCGGCGGAGCCGGGCAGCACGCATGCGCTCGTCGGCCCCAATGGCTCGGGCAAGACCACCACGCTCAACGTCATCAGCGGCTTCATCCGCAGCGACAGCGGCAGCGTGCGCATCGGCGATACCGACGTCAGCGGCCGCGCGCCGCACCGGATCGCCCGCCTCGGCGTCGGCCGTACCTTCCAGACGCCGAAGCTGCTGCCCGACGTGACCGTGCTCGACAACGTGCGCCTCGGCGGCTTCGCGAGCGAGCGCGCGACGGCCGTAGAAATCGCGCTCGGCCTGCCGCGCGCGCGCCGCGACCGGCACGAAGGTTCGGCCGCCGCGATGGCGCTGCTGCGCTTCGTCGGCCTCGGCGAGCGCGCGGACGCTCTCGCCGGCGACCTGCCGCACGGGCAGCAGCGGCTGGTCGAGATCGCCCGTGCGATGGCTGGCCACCCCTCGCTGCTGCTGCTCGACGAGCCGGCGGCCGGCTTGTCGATGGACGAGCTCGATCGCCTGGCCGCGTTGATCGAGGCCATCGGGGCGCTGGGCACCACCGTGCTGATCGTCGAGCACCACCTTGAGCTGATCGCACGCATCAGCCGCTCGGTCACGGTGCTGGACCGCGGCACGGTGCTGGCAGCCGGCACCCCGGACGAGGTCTTCAGCCATCCCGAAGTCGCGCGCGCCTACATGGGCCGGGAAGGTACGGGGGGTTCGCGATGACCGGCAACACACCCCTGCTGCAGGTGCGCGGCCTGCACGCCGGCTACGGCCGCGTGAGCGTACTCGAAGGCGTCTCGATCGACGTGCCGGCGCGTGGCCTCGTCGCGCTGGTCGGCAGCAACGGCGCCGGCAAGTCGACTTTGCTGCGCGCCCTGTCGGGGCTGATCCGCAGCACGGCCGGCGAGATCGTGTTCGGCGGCGAAAGCCTCGCGGGTGCGACGCCGGGCCGGATCGTCGAACGCGGGCTGCTGCACGTGGCCGAGGGCCGGCGCCTCTTCCGTACCCAATCGGTGCGCGACAACCTGCAACTGGGCCTGTGGGGCGCGAAGCTGGCGAAGGCCGATGCGGCGGCTCGCTTCGACCGGGTCTACACCCTCTTTCCCGTGCTGCACGAGCGGCAATCGGTGCGCGCCGGCATCCTGTCGGGCGGCCAGCAGCAGATGCTCGCCGTGGCGCAGGCGCTGATGCACGCGCCGCGCCTGCTGATGCTCGACGAACCCTCGCTCGGCCTGGCGCCGGCCGTCATCGACCAACTGCTCGATGCGGTGGTGCAGCTGCGCGCCGACGGCACCACCATCCTGCTGGTCGAACAGATGGTGGAGCGCGCGCTGCAGATTGCCGACACCGCCTACGTGCTGCAGAACGGCCGCGTCATCGGCCACGGTCCTGCGCGCGACCTGCAGGGCAGCGACCTGATCCGCCGGGCCTACCTCGGCGTCGGTGCCACGGCGCCGGCAGCCCAATCCTCTCCTTCCTTCTCCACGAAAGTCACACCATGAAGCTCCAGGGAAAGTCCGCCATCGTCACCGGCGGCGCTCGCGGGCTGGGCCGCGCCTATGCCCTGCGCCTCGCCTCGCTGGGCGCCGATGTCGCGATCATCGACCTCAACCTCGACGGCGCGGCCGAATTCGGCGAGCGGCTCGGCGCGCCCAGCGTGGCGGCCGAGATCGAACAGCTGGGCCGCCGCAGTATCGGCATCCAGGCCGACCTGACGCGACGCGACCAGGCCTTTGCTGCGATCGAGTCGGCACTCGCCGCGCTCGGCCGCATCGACATCCTGGTCAACAACGCCGGCGGCGCGATCACGCCGGCCGAGCGCAGCCTGGCCTCCGTCGCCCCGGAAGAAGACACGCGCCTTCTGATGGACGTCAACTACATGAGCACGGTGCACTGCTGCCAGGCCGCGGCCCCGCAGATGCAGCGGCAAGGCAGCGGCGTCATCGTCAACATCTCGTCCCAGTCAGGCATCACGACCTACGACCAGGGTCTGCTCGCCGCCTACGCGGCGGCCAAGGCCGCGGTGACGCACTACACCCGATACCTGGCCGCCGAGCTCGGCCCCAAGGGCATCCGCGCCAACTGCCTGGCGCCGGGCGTGATGCTCACGGCGCGGGTCGCCGCTCAGGCGGCCGCGCGCGGTATCGGCACCGATGCCGAGGCGGCCAAAGTGCCGCTGCGTCGCCTCGGGCAAGTAGAGGACTGCGCAGGCGTGCTCGAGTTCCTTGCCACCGACCTGTCGCAGTACGTCACCGGCCAGGTGATCTCGGTCTGCGGCGGCGCGGTCCTCACGCCCAACTGAGGAAGCGCGATGAATATCTGCATCTACGGCGCCGGCGCGATCGGGGGCTACCTGGCGACGCACCTGGCGCAGGCCGAAGGCGTGACCGTGAGCGTGGTCGCGCGTGGCGCGCATCTCGCGGCCATCCGCGCCAATGGCCTGGCCGTCGAGTCGCCGCGCGGCACGCTGCGCGCACGCGTGCAGGCCAGCGACGATCCGGCCGCGCTCGGCGTCCAGGACGTGGTCATCCTGGCGTTGAAATCGCACCAGGTCATGGCCGCGCTGGACGGCGTTCAGGCGCTGCTCGGCCCGCACACCGCGGTGGTGCCACCCACCACCGGCATCCCCTATTGGTACTTCCACGACCTGCCCGGGCCGTTCAACAACCGGCAGGTCGAACGCCTCGACCCGGGCGGGCGCCAGTGGCGGGCCCTGGCGCCGGAGCGCGTGATCGGCTGCGTGTACTGGGTGGCTTCAGAGGTCACGGCGCCGGGCATCATCCACCACGACGGCGCGCTATCGCGCTTTCCGCTCGGCGAGCCGGACGGCTCCAGCAGCGAGCGCCTCACGCGACTGGCCGGCGCGATGCACGCCGCCGGCCTCGACGCCCCGGTGGTGCCCGACATCCGCGCCTGGATCTGGGCCAAGATGATCAGCAGCCTGTGCTGGAACCCGGTGGCAACGCTCACGCTCGGCACGCTGTCGGAGATGAACGCGCGGCCCGAGGTGGTGGCCATCGTGCGCGCGATGATGACCGAGGCCGACGCGCTGGCCCGCCAGCTCGGCGTCGAGAAGATGCCCATCACGATCGATGAGCGCATTGCCGCCGCACGCAACGCCGGCGACCACAGGATGTCGATGCTGCAGGACCTGGAGCGCGGCCGCCCGCTCGAGCTCGATGTGCTGGTCGATTCGATCGAGGCGATGCGCGAGATCGCCCGCACGCCAACGCCGACGATCGATACCGTCTATGCGCTGCTGAAGCTGCGCGCGGCGAAGCTCGCCGGCTAGGGTCTGTTCACACTAGGGCTGCTTCCTGCGGCCCAGCAGGGCCTCGGCCGCACGCTGCAGGTCGCCGGTGGTCCGCGCCAGGATCTGCGTGCGGTTCTCGAGTTCGATCGCCGCGGCCAGGCTCGGGCTCTCCAGGTTGGCCCAGCCGCTGCGCTTGGTCATCCAGACCGCGAAGGCGCTGTGGGCTGCAATGCTTTGCGCCAGTTCCAGAACGCGCGGCATGAGCATCGCGTCGGCCACGCGTTGCGACACCAGCCCGATGCGCTCGGCTTCCGCTGCCTCGACCATGCGCCCGGTCAGCATCATTTCCCACGCGTGCGACAGGCCCACCGCCCGCGGCAGGAGCCAGCTCACGCCGATGTCGCAGCTCGACATGCCGACCTTCACGAAGGCCGCGTTGAAGGAAGCCGATTCGGCGGCAACGCGTATCTCCGCCGCCAGCGCCAGCCCGAGGCCGGCGCCGTTGGCGGGGCCGTTGACCGCCGCGATCACCGGCTGGCGCAGGCCGCGCAGCCGCGTGACCAGCCCGGCGAACAACTCCTGCCGCTTCATCCAGGCTTGTGTCTCGCCGTCGGCGCTGCCAGGCGCATCCGCGGCCAGCGAGAGGTCGAAGCCGGCGCAGAAGCCGCGCCCCTGCCCGCTCAGAATCAACACGCGGCAGGCGTCGTCGTCCGCGACCCGATCGAGCAGCCGGCCGATCTCGCGCACGGTCTCGTCGTCCAGCGCATTGAGCCGGTGGGGCCGGTTCAGCCGCAGCAGCGCGACACCCTCTGCCGGCCATTCGAGCAGCGCGCCGGCCTCAGGCATAGATGGCCTCGATCACGTCGGCGTACTTCTCGGCGATGGCCTTGCGCCGCACCTTCATCGTCGCGGTCACCTCGCCGTCGTCATGGTCGAGTTCCTTCACCAGCAGGTGGAACTTGCGCACTTGCTGCACCTGCGCCAGTCCGGCGTTGGCGTGGGCGACTTCGGTCTCGATCATCGCGTGAACCCGCGCCTGCTCGACCAGGCTCCTGAAGGTGGTGTAGGCCAGCCCCTGCGCCTCGGCCCAATTCGCGACGCTCTCGAAGTCAATCTGCAGCAGGGCCGACACGAAGCGCCGCCGGTCCGCAATCACGATCGCCTCCTTGATGAAGGGCGAGAAGCGCAGCGCGTTCTCGATCTCCGAGGGCGTGATGTTCTTGCCGCCGGCGGTGATCATGATGTCCTTCTTGCGATCGACAATGCGCAACTCGCGGCCGGCTGGCCCGTCCTCCCAGCGCGCGACGTCGCCCGTGTGCAGCCACCCCTCGGCATCGATGGCCTCGGCGGTCGCTTCCGGATTGCGGTAGTAGCCACGGAAGACCACGTCGCCGCGGATCATGATTTCGCCATCGTCGGCCAACCGCAGTTCGACGCCTGGATAGGGCACGCCTACGGTGCCCACCGGCGAGGCATCGTGGGTCTGCATGGTGGTCGCGCCCGAAGCTTCGGTGAGGCCGTAGGCCTCGCGGATCGGCACACCGAGCACGCGGAAGAATTGCAGGATGTCCGGCGCGATCGGCGCGCCCGACGAGATGGCGACCCGGCAGCGCCGCAGGCCGACGAAATTCAGCAGCGGCCGCAATATCACCAAATACCAGAAGGCATGCGCCAGCCTCTGCGCCGGTGTCCACCGCGCGCGCGGCGTGGATTCGAAGCGGCCGACCGAGGCCAGCGCCCGCTGGTAGAGCGCCAGCCGCCAGCCCCCGGCCTCGCGCAGTTTGGTCTGGATGGACGCGTGGAACTTCTCCCAGATGCGCGGCACGCCGAAGAACACCTGCGGCGACAGCTCGCGCAGATCTTCCTGCACGGTGCGCAGGCTCTCGGCGAAGTTGACCACGGCGCCGGTGGCCATCGGCACGTGGATCGAGAACATCTGCTCGGCCACATGGCACAGCGGCAGATATGACACCAGCGCATCGCGCTCGGTGCAGCCCAGCACGGTGTTGAGTCCGCGCGCCGCGCTGCCCAGGCCGCGCCAGCTCATCTGCGCGGCCTTCGGCCGGCCGGTCGATCCGGAGGTGAAGACGATCAGGCCGATGTCGTCGAGTGTCTGCGCGGCGGCCCGTTGCGCCACGCGCGCGGGCTGCCCGGCGGCGAGCTTGCGGCCGGCTTCGATCAGTTGATCGAATTCATGGATGCCGGCACGGTCGTAGTGACGCAGGCCGCGCGCGTCGATCAGCACGATCTGGCGCAGTTCGGGCAGGTGGGCGCGCACCGACAGCACCTTGTCGAGCTGCTCCTGGTCCTCGCAGACGATGATCGGCGAACCCGCCAGCCGCAGCAGGTACTCGATCTCCACGCCGGGTGAGGTCGGATACACGCCCGCGACGATGGCGCCGGCCAGGCCCACGCCGAATTGCGCAATCACCCATTCGACCCGGTTCTCGCCGAGGATCGCCACCTTCTCGCCGGGCTGCAGGCCGAGATCGATCAGGGCCAGCGCCAGCGCGCTCGCACGCTCGGCGTAGTCTCGCCAGGTGAAGGGCTGCCAGATGCCGAACTGCTTCTGCCGCAGCGCCACCGCGTCGGGGCGCGCCTGCGCCCAGTGCAGCAGTTGCTGCGGCGCGGTCAGGGTCTTCAGGTCATCACTCACGCTCACGCAGGCTCCTTCCCATGACAGTCCTCCCCGACCCATGCCAGGGATACCGCGGAACCGGCTTTGCCGGGCCGCCGGTGTCGCCCCCTTGAGGGGGCTGCGCCGAAGGCGCTACGGGGGTGGTTCATGACAGCCAGCGCTTGCGCCGCTTGTAGTGCTTGACGTCCCGGAAGCTGACCTGGCCCTCGCCATGGTCGCCGCTGCCGAGGTAGAAGCGCTGCACATCGGCATCGCCGAGCAGCGTTTCCTTGGGGCCGTTGATGACGATGCGGCCGTTTTCCATGATGTAGCCGTAGTCGGCCACCCCGAGCGCCACGCGCGCGTTCTGCTCGACCAGGAGCATCGCCACGCCCTGCTCGCGGTTGATGCGCTGGATGATCGAGAAGATGTCCTTGACCACCAGCGGCGCCAATCCGAGCGAAGGCTCGTCCAGCAGGATCAGGCGCGGCTGTCCGACCAGCGCGCGAGCGATGGCCAGCATCTGCTGCTCGCCGCCCGACAGGTAGCCCGAGAGCTGCTTGCGGCGCTCCTTCAGGCGTGGAAAGTATTCGAACACCGACTCGATGTCGATCGCCCTGCCCGCGCGGCCCTTGAGCGCGTTACCCGCCGCGATGAGGTTCTCGTCGACTGTCAGTTCCGCGAACACGTGCCGGCCCTCGCGCACATGCGCCATGCCGCGACGCGGCAGCACGTGCGGCGCCCAGCGGTCGATGTCCTCGCCGAAGAAAAGAACCTGGCCGCTGGCCACCCGGCCGTTCTCCAGCCCCAGGATGCCCGAGGCCGCCTTCAGCGTGGTGGTCTTGCCCGCCCCATTGGAGCCCAGCAGCGCCACCACCTTGCCATCCGGGACCTCGATCGAGAGCCCGCGCAGGGCCTGCACCGTGTGGTTGTAGACCACCTCGATGCTCGAGATTGCCAGCGCCGGCGTGGCGGCGGCGGTCGATGTCAGACCTTCAGCCATCCGCTTGCCGGCTCCATGGTCTTGGTCTTCAGGTCGTACTGGTAGAGGCGACCCACCGGTGCCTGGTGCTTGCTGAAGTCGACCAAGGTGCCGAAGATGCCGCCCGAATCCCAATCCTTCATCGACTCCAGCGCGGCCTTCATGTTGGGCAGCGTCAGCGGCTTGTTGGCCTTGATGCAGCGCTCGGCGATCTCGGCGAAGACCATGCCCGACAGCCAGGAGCTGATGTAGAAAGGCGAAATGTTCTTCATGTCGGGCCGATTCTTGGCCGCGAAATCGCGCATCGCATTGATCATCGTCGAATCGGTCTCGTGGCCGTAGCGGTACGGGCTGACACCGCCGAGCGATTCGCCCATCTGGCCGAGCGCGTCGTAAGCCGGACGGTCCAGGCCCCAGGCGGTGCCCATCACCTGGCTCTGCAGGCCCGCCTCGCGCATCTGGCGCACGAACTCGGGCATGGGCGTGAGGATGTAGCCCTGGAAGATCACGATGTCTGGCCGGGCGCGGCGCAGCTTCGAGACCTCGGGGCCGACGTCGATGCCCGACTGCTTGGTCACGATCTCCGCCACGATCGGCAACCCCAGCTTGGCCGCGCGCGCCTTGCCCGCCGGGATGCCGTCGCTGCCGAATTCGGTGTCGGCGTAGACGTAGGCGATCTTCGGCTTGTCCGACTTGCTCCAGGTCTTGGCGATGTATTCCATCAGGATTTCATGCATCGAGCCGTAGATCGGCCCCGGCACGAAGTGCTGCGGCATATGGACGGGATCGGCCATCGAACTCGCCAGCGAAGTCGACGAGGTCATGATGGTGCCCGCGGCGATCGCGTCCTGCGCGACGGCCTTGGCCCATTGGGTGCTGTCGCCGTAAAAGAAGGTCGGCTTCTCGGCCGCCATCAGCTTCTTGAAGATGGCCACGCCCTGGTCGAGCTTGAAGCCGCTGTCTTCGGAAACATAGCGCAGCTTGCGCCCGGCCACGCCGCCGTTGGCGTTCTTCCACAGAACGAAGTCGTTCAGGCCGTTGTTCATCGCGGTGCCCGCGAAGGCGAAGATGCCGGTGATCGGCTGCGAGGCCGCGATCACGATGTCGCCCTTCTGCGCCTGGGCTGATACCGGCTGGAAGGCCAGCGGCCCGATCGCCGCCGCGCTGCCCGCGGCCTGGATGAGCTTGCGACGAAGCGCGTCGGGCTTTTGGGAATCGGTCATGTCGGTCTCCTCTTTTGTCGTGTTGCGAATCAGGTGATGAATGGCCAGAGATGAAAGATCCGCCGCACGCGCGACCAGATGGCCGACAGCCCGTGGGGTTCCAGCACCAGGAAACCGATGATCAGAACGCCGAAGACGACCTGCCCCATCGGCAACAGAAGACCGGCGATGCCCGGCAGCCAGCCGGCGCTGGCATGCGCGACCAGCCGCAGCACCTCGGGCACGAAGGTCATGAAGATGGCGCCGAGGATGCTCCCAAGTACCGTGGCGCCGCCGACGATGATCGCCGCGAGGTAGTAGATCGCCAGCGTGATCGTGAAGTACTCCGGCGTGATGTTGCCGTAGAAGTAGCCGAGCAGTCCACCCGCGACACCGGCATAGAAAGCGCCGAGCGCGAAGGCCAGCAGCTTGGTGCGCAGCAGGCTCACGCCGAGGATCTCGGCCGAGATGTCACGGTCGCGCACCGCGATGAAGGCGCGGCCGATGTAGCTACGCTGCAGGTTGCGCGCCGCGAGCGCCATCAGCAGCACGCAGCCGAAGATGAGATAGAAGTTGCGCCGGTCACCGATCAGCTCGAAGCCGAAGAGACTCGCACGCGGGATCGAGGTGCCCGGCACGCCACCCGTCACCGCATCCCATTCGCGAAACATGAAGGTCAGGATGAAGTGCGCGGCCAGGGTCGCGATCGCCAGGTAGATGCCCTTCACCCGCAGGCTCGGCAGGCCGACGACGATGCCCAGCGCCGCGGCCACCAGCCCGGCGGCCGGCAGCGCGAAGTAGAACGGCACGCCGTGCTTCGCCAGCCAGGCGACCGTGTAGCAGCCCACGCCGAGAAAGGCCGCATGCGCCAGCGAGATCTGCCCGGTGCTGCCGGTGGTCACGTTGAGGCCGAGCGTGGCGACGATGTGGATGCCGACGATGCAGGCCATCGCGAGCACGTAGTCGCTGCCGTAGAACGGCAGCGCGAGCAGCGCGACGAGAAAGCCGGCCATCCAGCGCCGCGCGGTCGGCGAATCCCACAGTTGCTCCTCGGAACGATGGGACTCGTGGAAGACGCCGGTGCGCATGGTCTAGAGCCTTTCGATGCTACGGGTGCCGAACATGCCGTGTGGACGAACCACCAGGATCGCGAGCACCACCACGTAGGGCACCAGGTCGCGCGCCTTGCCGCCGAGGTAGCCGGCGGTGGTGGCGTCGAGCCAGCCGATGATCAGGCTGGCGACGATGGCACCGACGATGCTGTCCAGGCCGCCGAGGATGATCACCGCGAAGGCGGCGAAGGCCGTCGATGCAAGCAGCGGCGACAGGTTCGCCGACGAGGCGATCAGCACACCCGCCACCGTGCCGACCAGCCCCGAGAGAATCCAGGTGAGCCGCTGCGCATGACGGATGTCGATGCCCATCGTCGCCGCCGTCACCGGATCGCTGGCCGTCGCACGCAAGGCGATGCCTGTCTTGGAATAGCGGAAGAAGGCCATGAAGCCGGCGATCAGCGCCGCGGCCAGCACGAAATTGCCGATGGCGGTGCCCGGAATGAGCACATCGCCGAAGCCGAGCGGCATGCGCGGCAGCAGCGGCGGCACGGTGAAGGTGTCGCCGCCCCAAACCGCCTCGACCACGCCGTGGACGATGCTCGCCATGCCGATGGTCGCCATCAACACCGAGACCGCCGATTGCCCCGACAGCGGGCGCAGCACCAGCCGCTCGAAGAAGATCGCCAGCAGCGTGATGGCGCAAAGCGCGATCGCCAGCGAAGGCAAGGGACCCAGCTCGAAGGTGACGTGCGCCGCATAGTAGAGATAGGCGCCGAGCATCATCACCTCGCCGACCGCGAAGTTCACCACCCCCGTGCCCTTGTAGACCAGCACGAAGCTCAGCGCGATCAGGGCCAGCACGCCGCCGGACAGCAGGCCGATGGTGCTGAACTCGATGAACTCGTACCAGCCGGTCATCGTCATGGCGCGATCTCCTCGTCGGCGCCGAGGTAGGCCTGGATGACCTCCGGATGACTGCGGACCTGCAGCGGCGTGCCGCTGGCGATCACCTGGCCGAAATTGAGCACCACGACGTGGCTGGAGATGTCCATCACCATGCCCATGTCGTGTTCGACCAGCAGCACGGTCACGCCCCACTCCTCCTGCACGTCGAGGATGAAGCGCGCCATGTCCTCGGTTTCCTCGCGGTTCATGCCGGCCACCGGCTCATCGAGCATCAGCACGCGTGGGCGCATCGCGAGCGCGCGTGCCAACTCGACCCGCTTCTGCAAGCCGTACGAAAGCGCCTCCACCGGGCGGTGGCGCAGGTGGTCGATCTGCAGGAAGTCGATCACGCGACGCTCCACCTCGTCGCGCAGGGCGAGTTCCTCGTCGCGGGCGCCACGGGTGTGCAGCATGCTCGGCAACAGCCCGGCGTGCATCGTGTGGTGGCCACCGAGCTTGATGTTCTCCAGCACGCTGAGTCCATGGAACAGTGCAATATTCTGAAAGGTGCGCGCCAGCCCGCGGCCCGCACGGCGATGGACTGGCACGGCGGTGATGTCCTGGCCGTCCAGGACGATGCGGCCCGCCGCCGGCCGGTAGAAACCCGAAATCGTGTTGAAGACGCTGGTCTTGCCCGCGCCGTTGGGGCCGATCACCGCGGTGATCTCGCCCGGCGCCGCCTCGAACGACACGCCGCGCAGCGCATGGATGCCGCCGAAGCGCAGATCGACGCCCTCGACCGCCAGCGAGACGCCGGCCGCCCGGCGACCGGCCGCGACGGGTTGCGTCGCGGTGACTGCCAGGGCCGAGGTGGATGCCGCCATGTCCATGCGTTGAATCCGGTCGATGAAGAAGCGCTCCGGTCGGAGCGCAGGCAGGGCGGCCACACTGGCCGCGCGACGAGATAATACGCTACTGTAAGGTATGCATTTATCAGTGCTTACCCGTGCGTCGGCGGCGCCGTTCGCTTGCTGCGGCGCGTCAGGCGGCCTGCGCCGGCGCGTCGGCGAAGGCCTTCGCGCGCTCCTTCAGAAGGAACTTCTGGATCTTGCCGCTGGGGGTGCGCGGCACCGCGTCGACGACCACGACACGCTCTGGCCAGTACTGCTTGGCGACCTTGCACTCTTCCATGTAGGCCTGCAGCGCCGGGAGATCGAACGCCTGGCCGGGGCGCAACTCGACGAAAGCACAGGCGCGCTCGCCCAACCGGGCGTCCGGGTAGCCGACGATGGCCGCCATCGCCACCGCCGGATGCTTGTAGAGCAGTGCCTCGATCTCGACCACCGGCACGTTCTCGCCGCCGCGGATCAGTACGTCCTTGGTACGGCCGTTGATGCGGATGTACCCTTCGTCGTCCATGTAGGCGAGGTCGCCGGTGTCGAACCAGCCTTCAGCGTCGTAGGTGGGAATGTCGGGGCGCTTGTAGTAGCCCAGCGACATCTGCGCGCCGCGCACCATGAGGCGACCGGTCTGGCCGCTGGGCAGCGGCTTGCCGTCGAAGTCGACGATGCGCAGGCCGACGCCATCGAGCGCCCGACCGTCGGTCTGCGACGACTTCTCGGCCGCGCGCGAAGGTTCAGTGAGCGCACTGGAGAGCGACTCGGTCATGCCCCAGAGGGAACAGACCTTGAGGCCGAGTTCCTTGTCCGCGCGCTGGATCAGCACCGGCGGAATCGGCGCCCCGCCGCACAGGAAGTTGCGCAGCTTGTCGGGGCGCGGTGCGCCATGGACCACCGCGTCGCAGATGTCGGCGAGAAAGGGCGAGGAAGCCGCGGTGTAGGTGACACCTTCGGCCGCCATGATCGTGACGCCGCGCTTGCCGTCCCAGATATCCTGGAGCACCACGGTCGAGCCCAGGTAGATGCCCTGCATCATGATCGCGGCGTAGCCCGTCATGTGGCCGAGCGGCGAGCAGCCCAGCAGCACGTCGTCGCGCGTGAGGCCGAAGCGGCCGGACAAGGCGCGGCCGCAGGCCACGAGCGTGTTGCAGGTGTGCATCACGCCCTTGGGCGAACCGGTGGTGCCCGAGGTGAACATCATCACCGCGAGGTCGTCCGGCCGAAGCGCGCCCGCTCTCGGGTCGGCCGAGGCCTCGACCCGCGCGCTTCCCTCCAGCAGCACGCGATCGAAGCCGTTGTCGCCGGTACCGTCGACGACCAGCACATGCTGCAGCTTCGGCAGCCGCTGCCTCAGGCCCTCGGCCATCCCGGCATGGTCGAAGCCGCGGAACACGGCTGGCACGATCAGCACCTTCGCCTCGGCAAAGCCGAGCATGAATTCGAGTTCGCGTTCGCGGAAAATCGGCATCAGCGGATTGACCACCGCGCCAATGCGCCCGCAGGCCAGCGAGACGACCACGAACTCCCACCAGTTCGGCACCTGCACAGCGACGATGTCGCCGGCGCCCACGCCCATCGCGCGCAACGCGCCGGCAGCGCGTGCCACCTGGTCGCCCAGCTCCGCATAGGAGATGCGCTTCGGTTCGGTGCGGTCGGCGCGGTAGGCGATGAGCGCCGGCTTGTCAGGTGCCAGGCGGATCGCCTCCACCAGAAATTCGTCGATGGTCCGGTCCAGCCAGAAGCCGGCTTCGCGCATCGCGCGGCCGTGGGCGACGGGGTCGAATGCCTTGTCAGTCATGCCTGTATCTCCGAGGTGGCGAATTTAGTTCACTACCGTACGATACGTGGGATGACCATTGATCGCAAGCCCGCCGACCCCCGGGAAAGCGAGTAGATGCTTGGCTCGCCCCCAGGTTGCCTCGCACTTCGTGTCGAGGCGCCCACCCCCGACCGGGGGCGATGCCAGCGGCCCGGCAAAGCCGGTTCCGCGGCATCTCTGGCATCGGCTGCAACGCGGCGCCGACGGCGCCATCGGCGCCTTAGTTCTCGGTGGCCTGAAGGTAGGTCAGGAGGTTGCGCTTCATGGCGTCGAGCGTGGTCGCCGCGGCCTCGAGCTTCGGGTCGGGCAGGCCATCGAGGATCTGTTCGTTGAGCCGATGGCTCACCTTGCGCATGCGTGCAATCAGCTGCTTGCTCTTGGGTTCGAGAAAAACCCGGTTCACGCGCCGGTCGCTGGCATCGGCGTCGCGCCGCACCAGCCCGGATTTCTGGAGGCGGTCGATCAGGCCGCCGACGGCCACCTTGCCGAGGTCGAGCTCTTCGGCGAGTTGCGACTGCGTCATGCCGTCTTCGCGCGAGAGGTAGGCCAGCACCCACCACTGCGACCGCGTGACGTTCAGGGGCTTGAGGCAGCGGTCGAAGGCGCTGCGCCGCAGGCGCGAGACGTCATGAATCAGAAAACCGAGCCGGAGCTCCCAATCGATCGAATGTGGGTCGGTTGCCATGTTGCGCCGCCCGCCGGTTGGACGGCGGACCCATTACTGTAATGATGTGTACATTCTAGCAACGGACTTTGAGGGCGTGTCGTCCGCAAGGCGACAGCGGCTGCCCTAGAAGGCGACCGCGTCCTTGCCCTTGAGCTGGAGGATCTCGCGCGCCTCGGCGGGCGTTGCGACGGCCAGCCCCAGCCCTTCGATGATCTCCCGTGCCTTGCGCACCTGCTGGGCATTCGATTCGGCCAGCTTGCCGGCGCCGATCCAGAGACTGTCCTCCAGCCCGACGCGCACGTTGCCCCCCATCGACGCCGACATCGCCGCGATCGGCATCTGGCTGCGCCCGGCCCCCAGCACCGACCAGCGGTAGTCGCCGCCGAAGAGCCGGTCCGCCGTGCGCTTCATGTGCATCACGTCGTCGGGATGGCTGCCGATGCCGCCGAGGATGCCGAACACCGTCTGCACGAAGAAGGGCGCCTTGACCAGGCCGCGGTCGACGAAGTGCGCCAGGTTGTACAGGTGCGAGGTGTCGTAGCACTCGAACTCATAGCGGGTGTCGTTGACCGAGAGCTCCGTCAGCACGGTTTCCAGGTCGCCATAGGTGTTGCGGAAGATCAGGTCCTTGCTGCCTTCGAGGTAGGGACGCTCCCAGTCGAACTTGAACTCCTTGAAGCGCTGCAGCATCGGGAACAGGCCGAAGTTCATCGTGCCCATGTTCATGGAGGCCACCTCGGGCTTGAGCACCTTGGCCGGCTGCATGCGCTCGTGCACCGTCATGTAGGGCGAGCCGCCGGTCGTGAGGTTGATGACCGCGTCCGAGCGCGCCTTGATGTCCTTCAGGAACGGCACGAAGGCCTCGGGCCGCTGGTCCGGCTTGCCGGTGACCGGGTCGCGGGCATGCAGGTGGATGATGGCCGCGCCCGCCTCGACGGCGCCGACCGCGGCGTCCGCGATTTCCTGCGCCGTGATCGGCAGGTACGGCGACATCGAGGGCGTGTGGATGGCACCGGTCACGGCGCAGGTGATGATGACTTTGCGTTGTGCGGACATGCGGGTCTCCTTGGCGGTTGTCAGACGGGGTCCCAGGTGAACACATCACCCGAGCGATCGAGCGGAAAGAAGCTGGCGCGCAGCATCGGCAGCGCGGTTTCGACGACGCCCTCCGGCGTCCAGCCCTCGCCACAGTGGGCGCTGCGGATCGGGCGCGGCTGGCTGAACAGGTAGATCTCGTTGTTGCGCACGCCGAAGATCTGCCCCGTGACATCGCTCGCCGCGTCGGCACAGAGGCCGACCACGAAGGGGGCGATCTTCTCGGGCACCAGCTTCTTGAGGCCTTCCATCCGCTTTTTCTGCTCGGGCGTCTCGCTCGGGATCGAGTCGATCATGCGCGTCCATGCGAACGGCGCCACGGCGTTGGAGCGGACGCCGAATTTCTGCATGTCGAGCGCGATCGACTTCGACAGCCCCACGATCCCGAGCTTGGCCGCGCTGTAGTTGGCCTGTCCGAAGTTGCCGATCAGTCCCGAGGTGGATGTCATGTGCACATAAGCGCCGCTGCCCTGCTGCTTGAAATGCGTGGCCGCCGCCCGGCTGACATTGAAGCATCCCTTCAAATGCACCGCCAGCACCTGGTCGAATTCCGCCTCGCTCATGCGGTGGAACATGACATCGCGCAGGATGCCGGCGTTGTTCACCACGATGTCGATGCGGCCGAAGGCATCGACCGCCGCTTCGACCATCTTGTTGGCCGCACCCCATTGCGCCACCGAGCCGCCGTCGGCGATGGCCTCGCCTCCCATGGCCTTGATGGCCGCGACGACCTCATTGGCCGGCTGCTCGTTGTCCGACCGGCCATCGAGCGAAGCGCCGAGATCGTTGACGACCACCTTGGCGCCTGCTTGGGCCATTGCCAACGCGATGCCTCGCCCGAGGCCGCGGCCCCCACCCGTGACCAACGCCACCTTGCCTGCCAGAAGTGTGCTCAATTGATGTCTCCTTGAGTGCCGCCGTCGAGGGTAAACCCCTGCTCAACCCCAACTTTGCGACTTGCAAAATTATCGTGCACTAGCGTACCATGCACCACATGATGATGTACAGCGGCCGCCAGCGGCAAAGCGCAAATCCATGAACGAATCCGACACCGCGTTCGGCCTGCTGGCCACCATCCGCTACGTGCCCCGCCTGCGCCTGGAGCGCAGCGAAGTGGCCGCCCAGCACCGGTGGATGGCACCCGGCCTCAAGTCGCTGGCCAAGGGCCGGCGGGCCATGGCGAACTGGGACGAGGACGCGGTGACGATGGCGGTCGAGGCCGCCCGCGCGCTGCTCGCCGCCGCGCCCGCACCCGTGCCGACGGAACTCACGCTCGCCTCCACCACCCTCCCGTTCGCCGACCGGCTCAACGCCGGCATGGTCGCCGCCGCAGTCGGCCTCGGCGCCGACGCGGTCGTGCGCGACGTCGCTTCGAGCGCACGGGCAGCGCTCACCGAACTGGCCGCCAGCCTGCGGCATCCGGCGCCGGGCGCCACCCGCATCATCGTCGCCTCGGAGCGACGCAGCGCGAAGCCGGCCAGCCCGCAGGAACTGATCTTCGGCGACGGCGCCGCGGCCGCATCGGTCGGCAGCGGCCGGCCGATCGCCACCTTCATCGCCGCGCGCAGCCTGCGGGCCGACCTGGTCGATCACTTCCGCCAGGCAGGCGTTGCCTATGACTACGGCTGGGAAGAACGCTGGGTGCGCGACGAGGGCTACATGAAGCTGGCGGCCGACTCCATCAGGCAATGCCTGGCGGACGCCGGCGTCAGCGCCGCGGACGTGAGCCACTTCGTGCTGCCGGCACCGATCGCGCGGATCAACGAGGCCGTGGCGAAGCGGGTCGGCATCGCGCCGGCGGCGCTCGTGGCCACCGCGTCCGACACGGTCGGCGACCTCGGCTGCGCGCAGCCGCTGGCCATGCTCGACATCGCGTTGCGCGCGGCGGCGCCCGGCGCGCTGATCCTGGTCGCAGCCTTCGGCAGCGGCTGCGACGTGCTGCTGCTCAAGCGCACCACCGCCCCCTGCCCGGGCGACCCACCGGATGCCGGCAAGGCCGAGACGAGCTACCTGAAATACCTGTCGTTCACCGGCCAGCTCGAGCTCGCCTGGGGCATGCGCGCCGAGATGGACAACAAGACCGCGCTCACCGCCGCCTGGCGCGACCATGCACGCACCGAACGCTTCGAAGGCGGGCGTTGCGAGCGCTGCGGCACGGTGCAGTTCCCGCGTTCCCGGATCTGCGTCAACCCGGCCTGCCGGGCGCAGGACACGCAGCAGCCCACCAGTCTGGCCGATGTTCCGGCCCGCGTGATGTCGCACACCACGGACTTCCTCGGCTATACGCCCGACCCGCCGTTCCAGTTCGGCCACATCGATTTCGAGGGCGGCGGCCGCGTGCTGATGGAATTCACCGACACCGACGTGGGCGAGCTCGCGGTCGGCCTGCCGCTGCGCATGGTCTACCGGGTGAAGGAGTTTGACCACCTTCGCGGCTTTCGGCGCTATTTCTGGAAGGCGACGCCGACACGTGCCGGCAGCGCCACCCCCCACACGGAGAGCACGTAATGGCCAGCGGCATACGCGACAAGGTCGCCATCATCGGCATGGGCTGCACACGCTTCGGCGAGCGCTGGGACTGCGGCCCGGAGGACCTCATGCTCGAGGCCTTCAACGAGGCCGTGGCCGATGCAGGCATCGAGGCCGGCCAGATCGAGGCCGCCTGGTTCGGCGTCTGCCTGGAGGAGAACAACGTCGGCAAGACGGCCGGGCCGCTCGCCCAGGCACTGCGGCTGCCGCGCATCGCCGCGACCCGGGTCGAGAACGCCTGCGCCACCGGCACCGAGGCGCTGCGCGGTGCGGCCTACGCCGTGGCGGCCGGCGCCTATGACATCGTGCTCGCGCTCGGCGTCGAGAAGCTCAAGGACACCGGCTACGGCGGCCTGCCGGCGCGCACACGCGGCGTCGCCAACGACCTGTGGCTGCCCAACTCGACGGCTCCCGGCGCTTTCGCCCAGCTCGCCTCGGCCTACGCCGCCAAGCATGGCGTCGCCATGGCGGATCTGCGCCGGGCCATGGCACACATCTCGGTCAAGAGCCATGCGAATGCGGCGCTGAACCCGAAAGCGCACCTGCGCAACAAGATCACCGAAGAAGACGTGCTCAAGGCCATGACCATCGCCGCGCCGCTCGGCCTGTACGACTGCAGCGGCGTCAGCGACGGCGCGGCCTGCGCGATCGTGACGACCCCGGAGATCGCCCGCGCACTCAAGGCGAACGCCGAGATCGTGACGATCAAGGCGCTCGAGATCTCCGTCAGCAATGGCGAGGAGGCGAGCTTCAACAACTGGGACGGCGCGAACATCGCGACCGCCAAGACAGCCGCCGAGCGTGCCTACCGCGCCGCCGGCATCCACGATCCACGCAGCCAGATCCAGCTGGCGGAGGTGCACGACTGCTTCTCGATCACCGAGGCGGTGCTGATGGAGGACCTCGGCTTCAGCGCGCCCGGCCGTGTCATACATGACGTGCTCGATGGCCTGTTCGATCTCGACGGCGCGCTGCCGATCGTGCCCGATGGCGGCCTGAAATGCTTCGGCCATCCGATCGGGGCATCGGGGCTGCGCATGGTCTACGAGGTCTACCAGCAGATCCACGGCCGCGCGGGCGAGCGGCAGATCAAGAACGTCGACCGCGGCCTGACGCAGAACCTGGGCGGCCATCCGCACCAGAACGTGAGCGCGGTTGCGATCATCGGGCGCGCGGGCGCTTGAGTGCGCAGCGCGACCGATTTCATTTTCCCTATTTCAACTGGAGACATCTCATGCGAGGACTGAAAGGCAAGAACGCGATCGTGACCGGCGCCGGCAGCGGCATCGGCCGGGCGATCGCGCTGCGGCTCGGCGCCGAAGGCGCGATCGTCGGCGTGTTCGACATCAATCCGGCCGGCGCCGCCGAGACCGTCAAGGCGATCGAGGCCGCGGATGGCAAGGCCGTCGCGGTGACCTGCGACATCACCGACTACGCCGCGGTCACCGACGCCGTGGCGAGCTTCGAGAGCCAGGCTGGCGCGGGCACCGACATCCTCGTCAACAACGCGGGCTGGGACACGCCCATGCCGTTCCTGAAGACCGATGAGGCCTTCTGGAAAAAGGTCACCGCGATCAACTGGTTCGGGCCGCTGCACATGACGCACGCTGTCGCCAAGGGAATGGCCGCGCGCAAGAGCGGCCGCGTGGTCAACATCGCATCGGACGCCGGCCGCGTCGGCTCGACCGGCGAGGTCGTCTACTCAGGCTGCAAGGGCGCGACCATCGCCTTCGCCAAGGCCCTGGCGCGCGAGGTCGCGCGCAGCAACGTCACGGTCAACACGGTGTGCCCGGGCCCGACCGACACCCCCGCCATGGACGCCTTCGTCGGCACCGGTGAGCAGGGACAGAAAATCCGCGACGCGATGGTGCGGGGCGTGCCGCTCGGCCGCATCGGCGTGCCCGACGACTACCCCGGTCTCGTGGCCTTCCTGGCCAGCGACGACGCCGCCTTCATCACCGGCCAGACGATCAGCGTTTCGGGCGGCCTCAGCATGCATGGATAACAGGAGCAGACAGATGAGCAAGCCATACAAGGACATCCTCTACGAAGTGCGCGACGGCGTGGTGAACATCACGATCAACCGGCCGGAGGTCTACAACGCCTTTCGCAACCAGACGCTGGAGGAACTGATCGACGGCCTGCGCCGCGCGGACGAAGAGAAGAGCGCCAATGTCATGGTGCTCTCGGGCGCTGGCGACAAGTCGTTCTGCACCGGCGGCGACCAGAAGGTGCACCTCAGCGAAGACGGCCTGTACGGCCCGCGCGGCACGGTCGGCATGCCGATCGAGGAAATGCAGACCGCGCTGCGCGACCTGCGCAAGGTCTCGATCGCCAAGGTGCAGGGCTTCGCGATCGGCGGCGGCAACGTCTTCGCCACGCTGTGCGACCTGACCATCGCCAGCGAGAAGGCGACTTTCGGCCAGGTCGGCCCGAAGGTCGGGTCGGTGGATCCGGGCTGGGGCACCGCCTATCTCGCGCGCATCGTCGGCGAGAAGAAGGCCCGCGAGATCTGGTTCCTGTGCCGCAAGTACAGCGCCGTCGAAGCCGAGAAGATGGGCCTGGTGAACAAGGTGGTGCCGCACGACCAGCTCGATGCCGAGGTGGCGCAGTGGTGCAAGGAAATCAACGAGATGAGCCCGACCGCGATCGCCATCGCCAAGCGCTCCTTCAATGCCGACAGCGAGAACATCCGCGGCATCGGCTTCCTCGGCATCCAGACGGTCAAGCACTACTACCAGACCGAGGAATCGAAGGAAGGGGTGCGGGCCTTCAACGAGCGCCGCAAGCCCGACTTCAAGAAGTACGCGGGCTGAACGCCCCGCAGGCTGGAGGCAGACAAGTTGGAAACCCTGATCCGCACGGCGCTGGAAGCCGACGGCGTGCTCATCGCCACGATCGACATGCCGGACCGCACGATGAACGTGTTTTCGGCCCAGCTGATGGACGCGCTCGATGCGCTGATGGACCGCGTCGATGGCGACGCCGCCGTGCGCAGCGTCGTGCTCACATCCGGCAAGTCGACCTTTCTGGCCGGCGCCGACCTCGCGATGGTGCGCGGCTATACCGAGAGCGCGAAGACCGGCACGCAGGCGCAGTTGTTCACGCTGTGCGGAAGGCTCGGACGCCAGTTCGTCCGGCTCGAGCAGTCGGCCAAGCCCTGGGTGGCGGCCGTCAACGGCATCGCGCTCGGCGGCGGACTCGAACTGGCGCTCGCCTGCCGCGTCCGGCTGGTGACCGACGAGCCGCGCACGCAGATCGGCGTGCCTGAAGTGCGCTGGGGCCTGTTGCCCGGTGCCGGCGGCACCCAGCGGCTGCCGCGGCTGGCCGGCTTCGAGCCGGCCATCGACATGCTGCTGAGCGGCCGCTCCATCGCGCCGGCCGACGCGGTGCGGCTCGGCATCTTCGCCCGCGCGCTGCCGGCCGCGCAGTTGCTGGACGAGGCCCGCGCAGAGGCGCGCGCGATGCACGGCAAGCCCTTCGACGTGAAGGTGAAATTCGCCCGCCTCACGCAGGCCGACGTACCCGCCTACAGCGAGGAAGGCGCGCGCGCGATCGCGCTCGGCCATGGCGTGAGCGCGGCCGACTTCGATGCCTATCCGGCCTACAGCGCCATCGTGGACTGCGTGCTCAAGGGCGCGCGGCTGCCCCTGGACGAAGCCACCGACGTCGAGATGACGCAGTTCCTGCGCCTCATGTTCAATCCGGTCGCGGGTCACATGGTGCGCACCCTCTTCCTGGATCGCCTGCGCGCCGAGCGCGAACTGGCGGCGCCGAAGGGCAGCGGCATCGAGCGCGTCGAGGTGGGCGCGCTCGGTCCGGCGCACCAGGCCTGGGCCGATGCGCTCACCAGGGCCAAGGTCACGCAGGTGGCCAACGCGTCACTGCCCGAGGGAACGATCGAGATCGTCGACCTGAAGGGCGTGCGCCATCGCGTGGCCCTGGCGATGCTCGACATGCCGGCCCCGGCCGCACCCTTGCTCGCGGTGCTCTCGCCCTTGAGTCCGTACGGGCGGGTGATCGAAATCATCGGCATCGACGATTCGGCGATTGCCGCACTCGCCGCGCTGGCGCCGCGGCTGGGTGCCCTGCCCTGGCGCACGCCGGGCCCCGCCAGCGTGCTGCAGCAGTTGCGCGGCGCACCGCTCGAAGCTCAGGCCCGAACTGCCGTCCGCTACGCGGTCACTCCGGGCGCCGGCGACCTTGCCTTCCTCGATGTCGCCGCCTGCCTGGCCGGCGTCACGCCGGCCTGGAGCGGTGGCCCGCTGAGCTGGCTCTGGGCCGAGCGCGCACGGCTCGTGCCCGGTTTCGACGCCGCATCGCGCGACGCCTGGAACCGGATCCAGCCGGCCCTACATCGCACGTTCCCATGATCGACCGGACCCGCATCGGCTTCGAGACCGAAGCCACCACGGCAGACATCGACGGCTGGCGCGTGAAGCTGTTCTGCGAGGCGATCGGCGAGGACGATCCGATCTATCACGATCGTGACGCCGCGCGCGCCGCGGGCCACCCGGCATGCCCGGTGCCGCCGACCTTCCTGAAGGCCGTCGAAGGCGAGCACTTCAGCAGCGCGCAACTGCTGGCGCTGCTGCAGGTGCCGCTGCGCGGCGTGCTGCATGCGGAACAGAGCTTCGACCACTTCGCACCGGTGTATGTCGGCGACTGCATCGACGTCAGCCGCGAGGTGGCCGACATCTACGACAAGAAGAACGGCGCATTCACCTTCATCGTGGTCGACACCCACTACCGCCGTGCGGGGCAGCCGGTGGCGAACAGCCGGCAGACGATCCTGGTGCGCAATGCACTGGAGGCGGGATGAGCGCAGCGCCGGGCCGCCCCAAGCAAGCTCGCACCGCAGTGCGAAGCACGGAGGTACTCTAGTGAGCGCCTTTCCGGAGCGGCTCGACCTTCGTTGCGGGCCCGTCACCGCGGTCGACCTCGCGCTCTTCGCGGCCGCCTCGGGCGACCACAACCCCCTGCACCTCGACCTGGAGGCGGCGCGCGCGGCCGGCTTCGACCGGCCGCTGGTACACGGCATGCTGACCATGGCCTACGCCGCGCGGCTGTTCACGCGGGCCTTCGGCGCCGGCAGCGTGCGTCACCTGGCCACGCGCTTCACCGGCGCGGCGAAGCTCGGCGACACCGTCGTGCTGGGCGCGACGCTCACCGGCACCGAGGACGGGCTCGGCCACTACGACCTCCACGCGCGCACCGCCTCCGGTGACGCGCTGATGTCCGGCACGGCGCGGGTCGCGGCCGGACCGCCGCAATGAGCCGCCTGGTCGACGCCCTGCGCCCCGGCATGCGCGTTTTCGTGCCGACGCTGAGCGCCGAGTCTTCGCTGCTGCTCGACGAGCTGGGCGCCGATCCGGAACGCGCGAGCGGCGTGGTCTTCACCGGCGTGCAGTTTCCGGGCATCGACCGTGCCGACTACCTGGCGCTGCATCCGCGGGCCCGCCAGACCGCCTTCTTCATGTCAGCGTCGGTGCGCGCCGGCCTCGCCCAGGGTCGCGCGGAACTGCTCTCGCTCGACTACCTCGGCATCGCGCGCCACCTTCGCGAGTCCGCACCGATGGACCTTTCCATCGCCCACCTGACGACGCCCGACGCCGACGGCTGGTGCAGCCCCGGTCTCGCGAGCGATTTCATGCCCCTTGTCTGGTCTCGCGCCAGGAAACGTGTCGCGCATTTCAATCCGCGCATGCCGCGCACCCAGGGCTCGTTCCGCGTCCATGTCTCGGAGCTCGATGCCGCCGAGGAGGCCGACCTGCCGCTCAATGCGTTCGTCGAACCACCGGCCGGCGAGGTGGAGGCGCAGATCGGCCGGCACGTGGCGGCGCTGGTGCGCGACGGCGACACGCTGCAGTTCGGCATCGGCTCGGTGCCGCTGGCGCTGGCCGGTACATTGAGCGCGCATCGCGGGTTGCGCTTTCATGGCGGTCTGGTGTCGAGCGCCTTGCGCACCCTGTGGGAGGCGGGCGCGATGGATCGCGATGCGCCCATCGTCACCGGCGTGGTGCTGGGGGATGCGGGCTTTCATGACTTCGCGGCGCAGCTGCCGGCCTTGCGGGTGATGGATGTGACGAAGACGCACGATCCGGCGGTGCTCGCGCGGATCCCGCGCTTCGTTGCCATCAACGCGGCGGCCGAGGTCGACCTGTTCGGCCAGGTGAACGGCGAGCGCGTGGGCGGCATGATCCAGGCCGGCTCGGGCGGGCTGCCGGCCTTCGCGCAGGGCGCCCTCGCCTCGCCCGGCGGCCGGCTGCTCATCTGCCTGGGCGCCACCGCGCGCAAGGGCACCGTCTCGCGCATCGTACCGGTGCTGGGCGACCAGAGCCTGTGCACCCTGCCGCGCTACCTGGCCGATGCCGTCGTCACCGAGCATGGCGTGGCCGAGCTTCGCCACCTGTCGCTCGATGCGCGGGCCGAGGCCTTGATCGGTATTGCGGCGCCCGAGCACCGAGCAGGGCTGCAGGATGCCTGGCGCGCGATCCGGACGACCGCATGACACGCATGGCCCAAGATCCATCCCTCGCGCCGCCACCGGGCTTCGAGTGGGTCGAACTCGGTGGCACCTTCGCCATGGTGAACGGCCCGCTGTTTGCGCGCTGGTACGGCGATCACCTGCAGATCGGCTTTCGGGTCGGTCCCGGCCACGTCAACCCGGGGCAGAACTGCCACGGCGGCATGCTGTGCACCTTCGCGGACGTGCTGATCTCGACCGCGGCGCAGTACCAGGCCGATATTCCACGCCAGTTCCTGCCCACCATCAGCCTGCAGGTGGATTTCCTCGCCGGCGCGCCGCTGGGCAGTTGGGTGCAGGGCCAGGCCGAGATCCTGAAGGTGACGCGCAACCTGGTCTTCTCGCAAGGCCTCGTACAGGCCGACGGACAGGCGGTGATGCGCGCCAGCGGCGTGTTCCGGCGCGGACCGCTGCTGCCCGAGACCGCGGACGACCAGGCGCTGCGGCTGCCCGGGCTACCGCGGCGCGATTGAGCGGCTCACGCACGCATCACGCCACATCGCCACCGGCGCCCAGCCGGATCAGCCGCTTGCCGAGGTTGTCGCCGCGGTAGAGCCCGGCGATCGCATCCGGCGCGCTCTCGATGCCCTCGAGCACTTCCTCCACGTATTGCAGCCGCCCTTCGCGCAGCCACGCGGCCAGGTCGGCGCGCGCACCGGCGGCATATTCCGGATGGTCGAAGATCACGAAGCCCTGCATGCTGGCGCGGCGGGTGAGCAGATGACGCTCGACGCGCGGGCCCTGCGGTGGCGGATCCCAGCTTGCCACGGAGGCGGTGCCGCAGATCACGACACGGGCGCCGACGTTCAGGTGCGTCATCACCGCGTCGCTGATCGGCCCGGCCGTGTTGTCGTAGTAGATGTCGACGCCTTCGGCGCAAGCCTCGGCCAGCCGCTGCGCGAAGTCGGCCGCCTTGTAGTCGACCACCGCGTCATAGCCGAATCGCTCCAGGCAGAGCGACTGCTTGACCGGCCCGCCGGTGATGCCGACCGTGCGGCAGCCGCGCAGTCGCGCGATCTGGCCGACGCACGAGCCGACGGCGCCCGCGGCGGTCGAAACCACCACTGTCTCGCCGGCGCTCGGCCGGCCCAGCGCCAGCAACCCGTAGTGCGCGGTGACGCCGTTGATGCCCAAGACGCCCAGCGCCGTCGACATCGGCGGGTCGTCTTCGTCGATGCGGCGCTGAATCGCAGCGCCGTCGACCACGGCGAAATCCTGCCAGCCGAAGAGCCCCGTCACCGCAGTGCCGACCGGCCATGCCGGATCGTTCGATTCGACGACCAGGCCGGCGGCGAAGGCGCGCATCACCGCGCCTACCGCTACCGGTTCCGAATAGTTGGCGGCGGCACTCACCCAGCCGCGCATCGCGGGCTCGACCGACAGCCAGACATTGCGCACCAGCACCTGGCCCGCACCCGGCGAGGGCACGGGCGACTCGACGATCGTGAAATGCTCGGCCTGCGGAATACCCGCCGGCCGGGATGCCAGGCATACCTGGCGGTTGACGCGTGGGATGGTCATTCGAATGGTCTCCATCAAGGTTCCCCCGGAGTTGCAAAGCCGCGAGACTTGCTATAGTACACATGCGTACCATGCACATCCATACGCTGAAGCAACTTTCCAATTGAGAGGTAACCCCGATGGCAGGTCGATGGTTTGAAGAATTCGAGGTGGGCCAGTCGTACGATCACGAGATTCGCCGGACGGTCACCGAAGCCGACAACATGTGGTTCAGCAACGCCACCTGCAATCCCGCGGCGATCCACATCGACGCCGAATACTGCAAGGGCACCGAATTCGGGCGCCCGCTGGTCAACAGCATCTTCACGCTCGGGCTGGTGATCGGGCTGTCGGTGCAGGAGACGACGCTCGGCACCACGGTGGCCAACCTCGGCATGACCGACACGCGCTTTCCGGGTCCGGTGTTCGCGGGCGACACCATCCGTTCGCGCACCACGGTCAAGGAGGTGCGCCCGAGCAAGTCCCGTCCCAACGCCGGCATCGTGACCTTCCTGCACCAGGGGCTCAACCAGCGCGGTGAGGAAGTGTGCGTGTGCACGCGCCAGGCGCTGATGCTTCGGAAGCCCCAATGAAGCCGCTCAAGCTCCGCTCGATGCTCTTCGTGCCGGCCGACAGCGAACGCAAGCTCGCCAAGGCTATAGCCTGCCCGGCCGACGTGCTGATCCTCGACCTCGAGGACTCGGTCGCCGATGCGCGCAAGGTGGGCGCGCGCGCCACGGCCGCCGAGTTCATGGCCGCACATGCAGCAACGCTTGGCGCCCGTCTCTTCGTGCGCATCAACCCACTGGACACTGCGCTGGCGAAGGGCGACCTCGCCGCGATCGTGATGCCGGGCCTGGCCGGCATCATGCTGCCGAAGACGCGCAGTGCGGCCGACATCGCGCGTCTCGCGCACTGCCTGGACGCGCTCGAAGCGCGCGCCGGCATCGCCCACGGGACAGTCCGGATCGTGCCTGTCGCCACCGAGACACCGCAGGCGATGCTGAACATGCAGACCTTTGCCGCGGGTCCCATCGAGCGGCTCGCCGGCATCACCTGGGGCGCCGAAGATCTTTCGACGGCCATCGGCGCGGTCTCCAACCGCGAGGAGGACGGCAGCCTCTCGCCACTCTATGCGCTCGCGAATTCGCTGTGCCTTTGCGCCGCCGCAGCGGCCGGTGTGCCGCCGATCGATACCTTGCATGCGGACTTCCGCGATGCAGCAGGCCTGGCGACGGCCTGTCGTGCCTCGCGCCGCCGCGGCTTCCGCGGCCGCATCGCGATCCATCCGGACCAGGTGGCCGTCATCAACGAAGCCTACACGCCCACGAGCGCCGAGATCGCGCAGGCGCAACGCATCGTCGATGCCTTTGCGGCGGCACCCGAAGCCGGCACCCTGAGTCTCGATGGCGTGATGCTCGACAAGCCGCACCTGACCCAGGCGCTCGAAACCTTGGCGGCGGCCGCCTAGACGGCCGCCACACCGCGTTCAACGGAGACACCCCATGGATTTCTCAGTCAGTGACGACCATCGCGCCATTCGGGACGGCGTCAGCGCAGTCGTGCGCTCCTTCGACGACGAGTACTGGCTCGCGCGCGACGACGACGGCGAGTTTCCGCGCGCCTTCCATCGCGCGATGGCCGATGCCGGATGGCTCGGCATCACCATGCCGCCCGAATACGGCGGCGCCGGCCTTGGCGTCGCCGAAGCGGTCATCATGATGCACGAGGTCGCGAGCCATGGCGGCGGCATGGCGGCCGCGTCGACGGTGCACATCAACCTCTTCGGGCCGCATCCGATCGTGGTCTTCGGCACGCCTGAGCAACGCCAGCGCTGGCTGCCGCCACTGGTCGAGGGCAAGGACCAGTGCTGCTTCGGCTTCACCGAGCCCGATGCCGGACTCAACACCACGGCGATCAAGACCTTCGCACAGAAGGTTCCGGGCGGCTACCTGGTGCACGGCCAGAAGGTCTGGACCTCGACCGCGCAGGTGGCCAACAAGATCATGTTGCTCACGCGCACCACCAAGCTCGAGGACTGCAAGCGGCCCACCGACGGCATCACGATCTTCTACACCGACCTGGACCGCAGCAAGATCGAAGTCCATCGCATCCCGAAAATGGGCCGCAAGGCGGTCGACTCGAACTCGATCTTCATCGACGGCCTGTTCATCCCCGAGGAGGACCGCGTCGGCGAGGAAGGCAAGGGCTTCTCGTACATCCTGCACAGCCTCAATCCCGAGCGCCTGCTGGTGGCGGCCGAGGCCGTTGCCATCGGCCAGGACGCCCTGCGGCGGGCCTCCAAGTACGCGCGGGAACGCGTCGTCTTCGACCGGCCCATCGGCCAGAACCAGGGCATCCAGCATCCGCTGGCCGAGCGCTGGATGGCGCTGGAGGCGGCCTGGGCCATGGTGATGAAGGGAGCTTGGCTCTACGACCAGCACCAGCCCTGCGGCGCGGAGGCCAACGCCGCCAAGTTCCTCGGCGCCCGTGCGGGCTTCGATTCGTGCCTGCAGGCCGTGCTCACGCACGGCGGCTTCGGCTATGCGAAGGAATACCACGTGGAGCGCCTGCTGCGCGAAGTCACGGTGACGCGCATCGCACCCGTGACCGAGCAATTGATCCTGTCGTTCATCGCCGAAAAGGTGCTGGATCTGCCCAAGTCCTACTGATCCCAAGGGAGCCAAGGTGTTCAAGAGAAAACTGTTCAACGAGGACCATGAAGCATTCCGCAGCATGGTTCGGCGATTCATCGAGAACGAGATCGCGCCCCACCACGCCGCATGGGAAGCGTCCGGCGTGGTGCCGCGCGAACTGTGGCTGAAGGCGGGCGCGGCCGGCATGCTTTGCTGCACCGTGCCGGAGCTCTACGGGGGCGCGGGCGCCGACTACCTGTTCGACGTCGTGGTGTTCGAGGAGATGGCGCGCTCGGGCTTCACCGGGCCGGGCTTCATGATCCACTGCGACCTGGTGGCGACCTACATCGCCAGCTTCGGCAGCGAGGCGCAGAAGAAAAAGTGGCTGCCGCTGATGGTCGCCGGCGCGGCCATCGGCTCGCTCGGCATGACCGAGCCGCATGCGGGCTCCGACCTGAAGGCCATCCGGACCAAGGCCGTGCGCGACGGCGACGACTTCGTCATCTCCGGGCAGAAGGTCTTCATCTCCAACGGGCAGCTGTGCGACGTGATCGTGCTCGCGACGAAAACCGATTCCAGCGCCGGTGCCAAGGGCGTGACCCTGTTCCTGGTCGACACCAGCCTGCCGGGCTTTCGGCGCGGCAAGAACCTGCACAAGCTCGGCATGAAGGCGCAGGACACCTCGGAGCTGTTCTTCGACGAGGTGCGCGTCCCGGCGTCGGCGATGCTCGGCGAGGAAGGCCGCGGCTTCGAGTTGATGATGACCAAGCTGGCGCAGGAGCGGCTCGCCCAGGCCATCCGGTCGGCCACGGTGGCCGAGACCGTCATCGACTGGACCATCGAGTACACCGGCAACCGCAAGGCCTTCGGCAAGACGATCGGCGACTTCCAGAACACGCAGTTCAAGCTGGCCGAACTGAAGACCGAGGCCGTCGTCGGTCGCCAGTTCACCGACAGGTGCATCGAGACCTTCATGAAGGGCGAGCTCGACGCAGTCGACGCCGCGATGGCCAAGATGTGGCTGAGCAACATGCACTGCAAGGTGGTCGACGAATGCCTGCAGCTGTTCGGCGGCTGGGGGTACATGTGGGAATATCCGATTGCGCGCGCCTATGCGGATGCGCGCATCGTCAAGATCGCCGGCGGATCGATCGAGGTGATGAAGCACATCATCGGCCGCCAGCTGTTCGCCGATTTCCGGCCCGGCAAGGACGCCGCCGTCAACGGCGTCGCGGGCATCAATCCCGTCTAGGAGACTCGCAGTGATCCCGTCCACCTTTCGCCCCGATGTCCTGTCGGGCAAGCGCATCCTGATCACCGGCGGCGGTACCGGCCTCGGCAAGGAGCTGGCGCGCCAGTTTGCCGCGCAAGGCGCCTCGGTGCATATCTGCGGACGCCGCGAGGCGGTGCTGCAGCAGGCCGTGGCCGAGCTGAACCAGACGGCGCAGCATGGCGGCAGCGCCCAATACCACATCTGCGACGTGCGCGAACCCGAACAGATCGAGGCGATGGTCGATCGCATCTGGGCCGGCGGGCCGTTGACGGGCCTGGTGAACAACGCTGCCGCCAACTTCATCTCGCCGTCCATCGACATCAGCCCGCGCGGCTTCGCCGCAGTGCGTTCCACCGTGATGGACGGCGCGCTTTTCTCCACCCTGGCCTGCGGCCGGCGCTGGATCGCGCAGGGCCTGCCCGGCTCCGTCGTGAGCATGCTGGTGACCTGGGTCTGGACCGGCTCCGCCTACGTGCTGCCGTCGGTCATGGCCAAGACCGCGGTCCACGCGATGACCATGTCGCTGGCGGTCGAATGGGGCGCGAACAACATCCGCGTGAATGCGGTGGCGCCGGGTCCATTCCCCACAGAGAGCGCATGGGAGAAGCTCGCGCCGATCCCCAAGGCCAACGTCGGCGCCGCATCCGCGGACGAGGTTCCGATGCAGCGCTTCGGCCGCATGCCGGAGCTGTGCAACCTGCTGACCTTCCTGCAGGCCGACGGCTGCGACTACCTCACCGGGCAGAACATTGCGATCGACGGCGGCCACCACCTCGCCGCGCCGAGCACCTTCGCGGCGCTCGGCAAGCTGACGCCCGAGGACTGGTCTGAAGCCAAGGCCATCGTGCGCGGGCGCGCCGAGCAGGAAAAAGCACAGCGCGCCGCGGGATGATGCGGCCGATGCCGACAATGCCCGAAAGCGACGGCGCAGTGCGCGACTTGCGCATCCACGCCCGCGCCACACCGGATCGCGCCGCGATCGTCTGCGGCGGCGAAAGCTGGAGCTATGCCGCGCTCGAGGCGTGCGTCAACCGCATGGCCGCAGTGCTGCGCAGCCTCGGCCTTGCGCGCGGCGACCACGTCGCCTCGCTGATCGGCAATCGCGCCGAGGCGGTGGCCCTGGCCTGGGCTGCCTGGCGCGCCGGTGTCTACCTGACGCCGATGCCGACCGGCCTCACCGCCACCGAACTGGGCTATCTGGTCGACGACTGCGACGCGAAGGTCGTCGTGGCCGATGCGGCGCTGGCGGAGGTGGCGGCGGAACTGATCGGACCCGCAAGGAAGCCGGGACTTGAATGGCTGTCGGTCCGCGGCGCGATCGCGGGCTACACCGCGATCGAGCCGCTGCTGGCGAAGACCTCGCCGGAGCCTGATCCGCGCGAGGCACCCGGCGCCTTGATGGTCTACACCTCCGGCACCACCGGTGCGCCCAAGGGCGTGTTCCGGCCGCTCCTTCCCGCCGATTACCGCGGCACGCCACCTTTCGCCAGCGACCTTTTCTCGCTGTTCGGGCTGGGCGACCCCGATGTGCGCTATCTGTCGACGGCGCCGCTCTATCACGCCGCCCCGCTGCGTTTTGCGCTGGCCGTGACGGCAGGAGGGGGCGCGGTGCATGTGATGGAACGCTTTGACGCCGAAGAAGCCCTGCGCCTGCTGCAATGCCACGCGATCACGCACAGTCAATGGGTCCCGGCCATGTTCCAGCGGCTACTCGAACTGCCTGCCGAGCAGCGCGCCGCCTTCTCCGCACCCTCGCACCGCTGCGCCATCCACGGTGCGGCCCCCTGCCCCGCTGCCCTCAAACAGGCGCTCATCGAATGGTGGGGTCCGATCGTCCTGGAATATTACTCAGGCAGCGAAGGCGTGGGCCTGACCCTGATCGACTCGCAGGAAGCACTCGCGCATCCGGGCTCGGTCGGCCGCGCCCGCAAGGGCGTGCTGCACATCGCCGACCCAGCCGGCCATGCATTGCCCGCCGGCGCCACCGGCCTCGTGTGCTTTTCCGGCGTGTCGCCGTTCGCCTACTACAAGGCGCCCGAGAAGACCGCTGCGCGCACGCTGCCGCAAGGATGGCAGACATTCGGCGACATCGGTCACGTCGACGAGGAAGGCTATCTGTATCTGACCGATCGCCAGGACGACATGATCATTTCCGGCGGCGTCAACGTCTACCCACAGGAGATCGAGTCGGCCCTTCGCGGCGTGCCCGGCGTGTGGGACTGCGCCGTCGTCGGCGTCGCGGACGCGCGCTTCGGCGAACGGCCCGTGGCCTTCCTGGTGCCCGAGCACGGAACGCCCGCGGGCGATCGGCCAGCGCTGATCGAGGCGGCGCGCGCGCATTGCGAGCGCCATCTCGGCCGCGTCAAGCGACCGTCGGAATTCCGGGTCATCGACAGCCTGCCGCGATCGCCGACCGGCAAGCTGTTGCGGCGCCGGCTTCGCGAGGTCGTGGCTGATCCCAGCGTACGCTGAACTGCTACTCGGACACAAAAGACACCACATCGTCCAGGGCTGCCCGCGCGGTGCGAAAACCATTCACCGGATGCGCGCTCGCTGCGTAGCCGAAGGAAATTCCGCACACCACGAGGCGGTCGTCGTCCAACCCGAAAAACTTCCGTACGCGGCTCGGCCGCGAGGCCAGCGCCGCCTGTGGGATGGTGGCGACTCCGAGGCTGGCGGCAGCCAGCAAGAAATTCGCCACGAAGGCTCCGCAGTCCACGGCGCCGTAGACTCCCAGTCGCGCATCGCTGGTGATCATTGCCACATGGGGCGCGCCGAACAGGCGATAGTTCTCCCGTGCCTGGCATGCTGAAGCTTCGCGGTCGCCGCGGGCTACGCCGACACTCTCATAAAGCTGCATTGCGCAGTCGTACCGGCGCTGGCGATAGGCGCCTTCGTATGCCGAGGGGAACGCGAAGTCAGGACCGACCTCCGAGTCGTCGGCAGCAGAAAGCATGAGTTTCCGGAAACGTTCGGTGGCCTGCCCCTGGGTGACGTGCACCTTCCAGGGCTGCGCATTGCACCACGACGGACTGCGCTGCGCGCACTCCAGGATTCGCCGCTGGACATCGAGCGGCACCGCATCCGGCAGGAATGCGCGGCAACTGTGCCTGGTGCTCAAGAGTCGACCGAGAACCTGGTTGGCTTCCAGGCCGCCCATCTGGCGTTCCTGGGTCACGTCCGCCTCCTGGTCAAGCAGGGCAGCGAGCGCCGATCGGCAGGTCTGGCTCGGCTCACGCGACCTGCCATTGCAAGAGGGTGAACGGCAGCTCGGCATCTGCATGATGCTCGAAGCAGCCGGTCACCCTGGCGCCGATCCGGACCTCTTGCGAAGGATCACCCAACAGGTTTCCCACGATCCGCACGCGGCCCGCATGGGGCAATTCCACAAGTACGGCCACGTAGGGGCCGCAGTCCTGCAACACCGGGTGCACCGGGTGCCAGGCGCGTTCCCAGCTGTAGATCACACCCTCGGCGGGCACCTCGACCCACTCCGGATCGAAGGCATGGCAATGGTGACAAAGCCATTCCGGGCCGAACTGCCACGTCCCGCAGTGAGCACAGCGCTGCACGCACAGGCGCCCGTCGCGCAAACCGCTCCAGAACGGGCCTGACACGCCGTCGGATTCAGCCACCGGCGCGGGCAGCCCTTCAGGGAGATAGAACTTCGTCGTCATCGATGGTCCTCAAAGTGCCGCCGCGGAGCCCAGCATCAGGTTGCTGGACGGTGCGACCATGGGCCCGCCAATGACCAGCGCGACGTCGTTGCGCCGGACCTGGTTGGTGGAAGTGCCTCGCACCTGACGCACAGCTTCCAGCACCAACTCGAAGCCATGCATGTAGCACTCGGCCAGATTGCCGCCGCTGGTGTTGAGCGGCAGGCGACCCGCGGTGGCCGTCAAGTTGTCGAGCGTCAGAAATTCGTTGGCCTCCTCGGGCGCAAAGAAGCCATGCTCGGCGAGAGCCATGACCACGCCACCCGTGAAGTTCTCGTAGCTCTGCACCACGCCCACATCACCGGGCGAGACCTGCGCCATGCGGTAGAGATCCCGAGCCACCGTCGTGAAATTGGCCGACGCATAGGCAGGAGAATTGTGCGCGTGGCTGCCGAAGCGCTCACTGGCACCCGAGGCCGCACCCAACAAGTACACGGGCTTTTGCCGAAGGTCCCTGGCCCGTTCTGCATCCATGAGAACCAGCGCAGCGGCGCCATCGTTTTCCATGCAGCAGTCGAAGAGGTGAAAGGGCTCCACGATCCAGCGCGACGCGTCATAGCGCTGCGCGCTCAAAGGCTTGCCGTGCATCACCGCACGGGGATTGTTCTGCGCGTGGTGATAGGACGCCATGGCGATGGCTCGCAGGGCGTCCTGCCTCACGCCGTGCTCATGCATGTAGCGCATGACCCGCATGGCGAATCGCTGGGGCGGTGCGATCACGCCATAAGGCACGAGATAGGCTCGCTCACCGGAGACAGTCCCCGATGCCGAGTTCTGTCCGAAACGTCCATACTGCCCTTGGGCCAGAGAGCGAAAGACGACGACGCAGTCGGCTTGGCCTGTCGCAATCGCGGCAGCCCCATTTGCGACCGCGGCACAACAGCCGCCGCCACCTCCGCCCCATTGCATGGTCGATGAACGCAGACGTGGAAGGCCGAGCGCCGTCGCCAACCTCACGGCATCGCTGCGGTCATCGCTGTAAGACGCAAAACCATCGATGTCGTGGGCGCCGATGCCGGCGTCGCTGCACGCGGCAAGAATCGCCCGCAGCGCGAGCTTGAATTCGGGCTCGGGCGCCTGGCCGTGCTTGTAGTATCCGGTCTCACCGACGCCGACGACGGCGACCTTGCCCCGCAATGTTCGATCGCTCATGACTGCCCTTCTCCCGGTTCGGTCGCGGCCATTCCGTGGCCTTTCCAGCGCAGCAGCGCCGCATCGAAGGTGGACAACCCGCTCGGTGGCGCGGCCACCGCGCTGGTCGGAGTCCGCGAGAAACGTGGCGCCGGTGCGGGGTGCACCACGCCATCGAGGTTCACGAAGTTGCCACGCGCCAGATTGTGCGGATGCACCATGGCTTCGCTGAGCGTGAGCACTGGCGACACGCAGGCATCCGAGCCCATGAAGCGTTTTTCCCATTCTGCGCGAGTGCGCGACTCCAGCGCGGCGGCGATCGCCTCGCGCAGACCCGCCCAGAGGGACTCGTCGTGCTGCGCCTTTTTCCACACGCCGTCCAGGCCAAGCCGATCGACGAAGAGGGCGAAGAACTGGGGTTCGATGGCGCCCACCCCGACATGCTGCCCATCCGCTGTTCGATACACGCCGTACCAGGGCGCACCGCCATCCAGCATGTTGCTCTCGCGCTGCTCGGTGAAGCGGCCGCGCTGCCGCTGCGCGATGAAGTGCGTCATGAGCTGAATCACACCGTCGGTGATGGCCGCGTCCACGACCTGTCCCAGCCCTGAGTTTCTCGCCTCATGCACGGCCGCCAGCACGCCGAGCGCCAGGAACAAGCTGCCACCCGCGTAGTCCCCCAGCAGATTCAGCGGCGGCGTAGGCCGATCTTTCGGACCGATCGCTGCGAGCGCGCCCGTCATGGCGATGTAGTTGATGTCATGGCCAGCCGTCTTCGCCAGCGGCCCGTCCTGCCCCCAACCCGTCATGCGTGCGTAGACAAGCCTGGAGTTTCTGTCCATCACGACGTCGGGGCCCAGTCCGAGGCGCTCCATGACACCTGGCCGGAATCCTTCCACAAGCACGTCCGCTTCATCGAGCAGAGTCAATACCCGATCCTTGTCGGCGGGCGCCTTGAGATCGGCGTGCACCAGCGTACGGCCGCGATTGACGATCTGCAAAGGATCCGCCACGCACGCGCCGGGGCGGTCCACAAGCACGACATCCGCGCCCATGTCCGCCAGCAGCATGCAAGCAAAGGGCGCCGGACCCAAGCCGGCGAACTCGACGATTCGCAGACCGCGGAGTGGCCCTCGAGCCACGGACACAGGCGTCTCCATCAATCGAGGCGGATGTTTGCGCGCTTCGCCACGGGCCCCCACTGCGCCATCTCGTCGCGGATCATGCGCTCCATCTCCTCAGGCGAACTGCTGCGCGCCTCGATATTGCGGTCGGAGAACATCTTTCGGACCTCGGGCTGCGCCACTGCGTGCACCACCGCCTCATGCAGCTTCGAGGCCACCGCGTCCGGCACGCCCCGTGGCGCCAGCACGCCGAACCAAGCCACGCTGCGGAATCCTGGCACTTCCTCGGCGATCGCTGGCAGGCCCGCCACGATAGGGGTGCGCTGCGGGGTGCCAACCGCGAGGTATCGGACCCTTCCTGCCTGAACCAGGGCTTGGCCATCAAGGCCGGTCACGAACGCTGCCTGCAACTGGCCGCCAGCGAAAGCCGTCATCATGGGTGCGCCGCCGTTGTAGGGCACATGGGTGAGACCGAGACCCGCCATGCTGTTGAAGTATTCACCCGTCAGGTGCGACAGGGAGCCGTTGCCCACCGATCCGAAATTCCACGCATTGCCGGACTTCTTGGCTGCCGCAAGAAATTCCTTCAGGCTTTTCGCGGGGCTGTCGGCCGCGATGGCCAGAATCATGGGCGTGATCGCCACTGTCGAGATGGGACGTAGATCCTTCAATGAATCGTAGGGCGTCTTCCGAAGCAGAGGCAAGACCGCATTGGGGCCTGAATTGCCGAAGACCAGCGTATAGCCGTCTGCGGGCGCCTTGGCAACGTAGTCCGTGCCGATCGCACCACCTGCGCCGACCTTGTTGTCAACGATCACGGGCTGCTTCAGGAAATCTGCCATCGGCTGCTGGATTGCGCGGGCCAACTGATCCGTGCTACCGCCGGCCGCATAGGGCACGACGATGTGAATCGGCTTGGAAGGAAACTTGTCTTGGGCCGCGGCGAACGGCGCCGCAAGCGTAGCAAGCGAAAGGAAAAGGCCTGCGGCCAGGGCAACGCGACGAGAGTGGGGCATGTTGTCTCCGAGCGGACAAGTTTTTCAATAAGATATCAATGGTAGAACCATACTAACAATGAGTCAATAACTGGGCACTCGGCGATGAAAGACGAGGGGTTTTGCGCCCAGCCTTTGCTTGCATATCCACGTCGCCAAGGCCGAATCAAGATGCGTCGCATGCGCAGGGAACCACTCGCGCAGCGCCTGGATGAACGACCGTCCCACGTGGACATTGCCCGCTGCCACCATCGGCCGTACCTCGTTCGCCGAACGCAGGACCGCCGCGTGCTCGGCCGCATGACAGTCGCGCGGCGGGAAGTCTCCTCGTGACATCCAGTCGTCCTCCATGGAGAAGTGGGATTCAAGGTGCGAGGTCAAGGCATCCAGCGTGCGGAGCAGTTCATCGTCGCTGCTGCATCCCGCTGATGCGAGGAGCTCCTCGAACTCGGCATGCACCTCGTCCATCTCGGCGTGCCCGAGAACAATGGGATCGTTCATAGGGTCAGCCTGCATCACAGATCCAAGACCAGGTTGCCCGATCGGGCGCCTGAGCAACAGATCAGCATGGCGCTGCTCGTTGCACGCTCGTCCTCTGTCAGGAAACAATCGCGGTGGTCCACTTCGCCTGAGATCACCTTTGTGTAGCACGAGCCGCAGACGCCCTGGCCGCAGGAATAAGGCATGTCCACCCCCGCCTCCAGCAACACGTCGAGGATCGTCTTGCCACTGGGAACGGCGTGGCGTTGTCCCGTGCTGGCCAGTTCGACCGTGTAGCCGCCTTCCGTGGCCATCGGCTGGGCAGCACCGAATCGCTCGTAATGCACCGTGCCCGACGGGCGACGTTTGGCGGCCAGCAGAAAGTCATCGACCATGCGGGCAGGACCACAGCAATACAAGTGGGCTGCCGGAGATCCATTGAGCGCACAGACCACCTCATACACATCCATGCGCGGCGTGGACCCATCCGAGAAGTGAAAAGAGACCTGTCCGCCTTTTTCCGCCAGACGCACCAATCGGTCGTGAAACGCCATGCGTGACGGCGTGGCGGCCGCATAGTGCAATTGCCAAGGGTGGCCTAGTTCGACGAGCCGCTCGACCATGGGCAGCAGCGGCGTGATGCCGATACCTCCCGCCACGAAGCAACTCAGCGCCGGTTGCTCCACCAGCGTGAAGTCACCCTTCGGGGCACTGATTTCCAGCGCGGAACCCACGATGGCCTCGTCGTGCAAGCAGGCGGATCCTCCACGACCTTGGGCTTCGCGCTTCACCGCGATCAGGTAGCCGCGGCAGTCCGCGGCCTGCCTCACGAGCGAGTAACTCCTGACCTGCCCCTCGGGCATCCGGACATCCACATGGGCGCCAGGAAGGAAGTCAGGCAACGCATCACCGCCGGCCGACGCCAGTTCCAGGCAAACCACTTCCGCGGTTTCCATTCTTCGGTCTCGAACGACCACAGGAAATTTGATCGAGTTCATGTAGACAGCGTATCACGAATCTGCTAAATTCTATCAATGGTTGAACCATTCATGAGGACAAGGCGATGCTGAAAACAGAAGACAACGAGCTGCTCGTTCGCGTCGGCCCGCAAACGGCCATGGGCGATCTGATGCGGATGTACTGGCTGCCATTCCTGCTGTCAGACGATGTTCCGGTGGACGGACAGCCCTACCGAATCCGCCTTCTCGGCGAAGACCTGGTGGCGTTTCGCGACAGCGAAGGGCGCGTGGGGCTGGTGGACCAGGCTTGCCCTCATCGCGGTGCACCACTCGTGTTCGCCCGCAACGAAGAAGGTGGGCTGCGCTGCGTCTATCACGGCTGGAAATTCTCTGTCGATGGCCGCTGCCAGGAGATGCCTGCCGAGCCTGAAAATACCCCGATGCTCAATCGCGTGCGGGTGAAGGCGTACCCCGTGCGCGAGCGCAACGGCGTCCTCTGGGCCTACATGGGTCCGGACGAGGATCCACCCGAGCTGCCCAGCATGGAATGGAACATGGTTCCTCCGGAAAACGTGCATGTGTCCATGCGCATCCAGGACTGCAATTGGCTTCAAGCCCTCGAAGGTGAGATCGATTCGGCGCACGCAGCGATCCTCCACGGCCGCGTCGACGCGGGCGGCAGCATCGACCAATGGAAGCAGGCGGCCGACCTGGCACCGAAGTTCGAGGTCGTGCAGCATGATGGCGGTGTGCATGTCGCCTCGCGCCGAAAGCTCGGCGACGACAAGAACTACATCCGGGTCAACCAGTTCCTGATGCCGTTCTGGACCTTGGTGCCGCCCTTCTCGCAATATCCCGAATTGAGCGGTCACGCGTGGGTGCCGATCGATGACGAGCACACGCTTTGCATCATGTTCTCCTATCACCCGGCACAGCCCTTCTACGAAAAGACGCGCAAGCTGTTCATGAAAGGTCACAACGACCGCGAGACCGGGCATGCTTCCGAGGGTTCGTTCGCCGAACCCCGGCCGGTCACTTACCCGTACCACACCTACTGGAGCAAGTACAACCGCGAGAACGCCTACGGCTATGCGCCGGCCCTGGCCAAGAAGTACAACGCGGGCATGCCGGGACTGTGGCTGCAGGACGCAGCATGCCAGTCAGGCGTTGCGCCGATCTACGACCGCAGCAAGGAAAACCTTGGGGTCAGCGATAGCGGCGTTGCGAGAACCCGCCGCGTGCTGCTGGAGGCAGTGAAGCGTTTGCGCGCCGATGGTGTGCGGCCTGCCTCCGTAGAGGATTCGTCGAAGTTCCTCGTCCGCGCGATTTCGATCACGGTGCCGGAGGGCGCGGACTGGATGGCTGCGGGAAGCGAGTTCATGCGTGCCGAGCCCGGCAAGGACTTCGGCTACGCACCATGACAGATCGAGACTCCATGACGACCTCCAGCCAGCCCACGCTCGCCCAACGAGCGCAGGAATTCCCAGCGCACGTGGCACGACCCGCCAACGCGCCAACCGTTTTGCAGGGTATCCGGGTGGTCGATTTCACCCACTTCATTGCGGGACCACTGGCGACCATGTTTCTCGCCGATATGGGGGCCGATGTGGTGAAGATCGAGGCGCCCGAGCGAGGCGACGAACTTCGCTACTACCCGCCCGCAGTGCCGGGCCTGGACGCCCAGGGCGGGCCATTCCTATGGAGCAACCGCAACAAGCGCAGCGTCGCCATTGATCTGAAGACACCGGCGGGCATCGAGGTGGCGCGCAGCTTGATTGCAAATGCCGACGTTGTCGTCGAAAACTTCTCGACCGGGGTGATGGGCCGGTTCGGGCTCGACTACGCCGCGTGCCGCGCCCTCAATCCGAAGATCATCTATTGCTCCGTATCGGCCTATGGCCGCGAAGGTCCGTTCGCGGACCGCCTTGGCTTCGACCCCGTGGTGCAGGCGGAAAGCGGATTCGTCTCCATGAATGGATACCCGGATCGCATGGGCGTGCGTGCCTCGTCCGCAGTCATGGACATCAGCACGGCGATGATGGTTTCCAACGCCATTCTGGGCGCCCTGTTCGCTCGCGAGCGGCAAGGCGAGGGGCAGTTCGTCGAGGTCGCCCTGTTCGACACCGGGCTCCTGATGACGGGGTGGGCCACCATGCAGCACCTCGTCTCGGGCCGAGAGCCCGAGCGCAACGGCAATACGAGCCCCGACACCTGCCCGTCGGGCGTCTTCGAGGCCTCGGACAAGCCCTTCTACATCAACTGCGGCAACGACAAGATCTTCCAGCGTCTGGTAGGACAGGTGCTTGAACGCCCCGAGCTCGCGAGCGACGAGACCTTGATGAATCGCAACGGTCGTATCGCACGTCGCGACTTCCTATTTCAGGAGCTTGGCGAAGCGTTTCGACGGTTTCCCTGGGCGCACTGGCAGGCGCGCATGCGCGAGGCTCAGATCCCGTGCGGCGAGGTTCGCACCGTCGGAGAGGCGATGCGATCAGCCGAAGCCGAGGCGCGTCGGGTCGTCACGCACATTCCGCATCCGACGTTGGGCCGAATCCCCAACATCGCATCGCCGATCCGGTATGCGCGCACTCCGATGGTCGACCCTTCACCGGCGCCGAACATCGGACAGCACACCGAGGTCGTACTGCAGGAGATACTGGGCTGGACCGCGACAAAGGTGGCGGAAATGGCCCGTTCGGGGGCGTTCGGTCAACGTGTCCCCGCATCGGCCAGTGACGCCGCATGACGCCGAATCGCCGACAATGACCTTGATTTGCCAGGTCGAGACCTCCTGCTTCCAGAAGCGCTTCGACGCCCCTCTCACCCAAGCCCGGGGTCAGCAAGCCTCGGGCATTTCGCTGCTGCGGTGAGTACGAAGGCGACGCCAGGCGAGGACAGCGACCTCGTCGTGATCGGCGCTGGCGCGGCGGGCATGACCGCTGCGTTGGTCGCCGCGCTTCACGGTTTGAAAGTGACGCTGCTCGAGGCGAGCGATCAAGTGGGAGGCACCAGCTCCTCGTCGGCCGGCACCCTCTGGATCCCAGGGAACAGCCAAGGCGCACGAGCCGGTCATTGCGACAGCCTCGACGGTGCCCGCACCTACCTCGACGCGTTGATGGGCGCGGACGATCCACGCGGCCTGAGATCGGCATATCTGACTTCGGCGGCCGAAGCGATCGATTTTCTCGAAGCGAACTCGGCCCTTGAATTTCGCTCCGCCGGCACGCACCCGGACTATCTGGAGTTCGCCGGCTCAGCCATGGCGGGTCGGGCGATCTCCCCCGTCGAATTCGACGGAAGGAGGCTGGGCAAGAAGTTTTCGCGCGTGCGAGCGCCCCTGCCGCATTTCATGGTGCTGGGCGGCATGATGGTCGGCAAGGCGGACATCAGCGCATTGCTCGGGCGCTTCGAGTCTGCGTCCAACTTCATTCACGCAGCGCGACTCGTCGGAAGGTACGCACTCGACCGATTGACGGGCTACCCGCGCGGAACGCGACTCGTGATGGGCAATGCGCTGGTGGCTCGCCTCCTCTACAGCCTGATGCGAGCGGGCGTGACGGTGGCGTACGAAGCGCGTTGTGAGAGCATCGTCCTCAACGAAGGACGCGTCGCGGGCGTTCGATTCCGGCACCGGGATTCAGATGCAACCCGACTGCTTGTAGCGCGCGCGGGTGTCGTGCTGTGCACGGGCGGCGTCGGCCACCATGCCGAGCTTCGCCGCGCGTTTGGCACCGATGCGCTGCACTCTCACTCACTGGCCTTCGACGGCAATCTCGGCGAGGGCATTGAGGCAGCCCTGGCCGTTGGCGCTGCGCTTGAGCGCAGCGACCCCGACTTCCTGTGGCAGCCCGTCTCCCTGGTGCCTGACGGCGCTGGGCGCAAATCCCTCTACCCCCACCTGTTCCTTGACCGCGCGAAACCAGGCCTGATCGCCGTCGATCGTTCGGGCCGGCGCTTCGTCAATGAAGGCGCTTCCTACCATCACTTCGTCGAAGGCATGCGCGCCGCGCGTGACACGGCGAAGTGCGCAACTCCTGCGTACCTCGTCTGCAACGCCGGGTTTGTGAAACAGTACGGACTTGGCGCCATCCATCCGGGAACCACGAATCTGAGCCAGTGGACGCAGCGCGGCTATGTCGCAGTCGCCGATACCTTGCACTCTCTGGCGGAGCAACTGGGAATCGACGCCGACGGACTTCGGGCCAGCGTCGCGCAAATGAACGAAGCCGCCGTGCAAGGTCGCGACGCACTCTTCGGGAAAGGCAGCACGGCAGTCAGTCGATTCAACGGAGATCCAACCCACTTGCCCAACCCTTGCCTGGCGCCTTTGGAGGCGGGCCCCTACGTCGGCCTCGAAGTCTGGCCCGGAGAGTCTGCGAGCAGCTCGGGCATCTCAACGACCGCGGACGGCGAGGTGCTCGGGAAGTCGGGCCGTGCAATCCCTGGGCTCTACGCGTGTGGGAATGACATGGCATCGATCTGGCGCGGCACCTATCCCGGGCCCGGAGCCACGCTAGGGCCTGCGATGGTCTTCGCCTACCGACTGATTCGAGCTATTGTCTCGAAGCGATAGACGATGAGCCAGTGCTGCGAACTCTCCATGCGCCGTCGTCAGCGTCGAGTCTTGTCGCGAGGACGGCCGGGCGGGGCGAGCCTAGGTCCTGCTCTGGACGGCCGCCGAGCGGGCATCCCACTGGTCCATGTACTTGGTCTGAAGCCGTACCAGCGCCTTCGTCATCTCCGCGGCCGCCGCGGCGGCGTCTCGCGCGCGCAAGTGCTTCATGAAGCGACGGCGCGAAGGCAAGATGAACGCGTTATCGCTCGGTCCGATCTGCGCGATGAACTGTGCAAAGACCTCGACGATCCCTTCCATCGTGATCACCAGTATCGGGTTGCGCGTGGCGCGAGCCAGGATGATGTGAAACTCACGGTTATGACGGGCCCGCTCGTCGAAGTCGGCCGCCTTTGCCGCCGCATTGATATTGGCCTCGAGCGCTGCGAAGTCTTCATCCGTCGCCCGTTCGCTCGCGACGCGCACCACGACTTCGCACAACCACACTCTGGCCTCGGTCAGCTGCTCCGGCGTGATGGCCCCCAGGTGATACAGATCGCGCATCCCGCTGACGATGACGCCGGAGCTACCCGGGCGGACAAACGCGCCGCCCGTGGCCCCCTTGCGCATCTCCACGAGTCCTGCATGCTCAAGTGCGCGCAGCGCCTCGCGCAAGGTGTTGCGGCTGACGTGAAGTCGCGTTGACAGGTCCCGCTCCGATGGCAGGCGGTCTCCTGGTTTGAGCTTTCCGGATGCGATCATTTCTCTCACCTGCGCAGCGATCTCATCCACAGCCCGCGACGGTGCGATTGCAGAAAAGTCCATGGTAAGAGAACGAGATGACATTGGTTCAATCATTCTACCTGAAGCGATGGTGACACGGAATTGCTGCCTGGACCGTGGCTCCCTACCCGGGCGATAGTCCGCGCAGCCCCCATTGCCACGCGAACTGGTTTTGGTGAGTTCCTCCAAGATTGTCACACTCGCTTGCCCAACAAAATCAACGACTTACGAGCTTCGCTTTCAAAGTTGCACCTCCCGGAGCGAACTGCATCGGGCGAGAAGCGCCAAGACACCAAGCCCGAGACGGACTGGTCCACGCGAATGGGCGTCGAGCTAATGTCGATCCTCTCCATCGAATGGCTTCTGTAGGCGGCGCCATCGCATTGCGCATACGGCGCCGCGGCCAGTCGGCCGGCCAACGCTTGCGCAGCCTCGCTGTCGCTCTGTCGCAGCGCCGCCTCGGTGGCTTCAATCTCACCGGCGATCGCCGTCGCGACGGCGCCGCCGTCGCGCGCGGTCTTGCGGCCCACGAGTTGGCCTGGGCACGCCCAGCGTGATGGCCGCCTACGCGACGCTGTCCGGATGGACGCTGGCGCGCGCCCACGCACGCTCAGCTCAGCCCGCGGCGATCAGCGGCTACCTCGGCTGTCAACGGGCCCGCGTCTGTGCCCATTGCACGCGTGCGGCCTGGCCGAACTGTTGTCGGTGCCACCGTGAAAACGCACTCGGCGCGGAAAATCCGAGCAGCGCCGACACCTCTCCCAGCGAGCGCGCACCCTCCTTGAGATAGCGCGCCAGCAGATCGCACCGCAGTTCGTTCACCAGTTCGCTGAAGGAGGTGTTTTCCGCGCTCAGGCGCCGGGCCACCGTGCGTCGGTCGATGCCCAGGTGCTGCGCCACGACCTCGACCCGGCACAGCCCGCGCGGCAGCAGCACGACCACCTGTTGGCGCACGCGAGCCGACAGCTTTTCGCTGGCACCGGGGCTCGCTCGCAGAAGCCGTTCGGCCAGGCGCGCCATCACCGCATCGGCGCCGGGATTCGGCACGTCCAGATCAGCGGCGTTGCAGACGATGCCATTGAACTCGTGCCCAAACTCCACCGCGTCGCCGAAGATCCGGCGGTGTACCGCGAGACTGGGCGGGGCGCGATGCGTGAAGCACACCAGGCGAGGCCGCCAGCCTGCGCCCATGAACACCGCGATCACGCGGAACATCACACCCAATGCGAGTTCGGTCGCCTGGCGCATCGACTGGCCGCCTTCGCCCAGCAGGTACTGGCGGATCACCACGAGGTTGCCCGACGGCTCGAGTTCCACCGTCAACGCCTCGTTGTGCTGGTGGATGTGACTCACCACCGCTTCCAGCGCGCTGCGCAGTGTGGGTTCTTCGCGCACCAGCAAGCCGAGTGGCCCCAGGTTCGACAGCCGCCGCGACGCGGCCATCCTCAGCGCGAACACGGGCTCCTTCGCCCGGGTGGCCGCGAGTTCCAGCAGGTCTGCAACCTTGGGCGCAGCGATCTTCAGATCCGGATCCAGCAGGCAGCGCGGCGGCAGCCCGACCTCGGCGACAAGCGCGCGAGCATCGAGGCCGCATTCGGCGGCCACCTCAGCGAAATGGGTGAGGCTCGCACTGCGCAGAAGGGCGGTCATGGGGGGGTCGGGCCTTGTCCCGAAATGGTAAGCCAATGTCCCGAATAGTGAAGTTCGAATTGACCCGCCGCCCAACAATACATACCACTGAGCGACACCGACAAGGACTGTACCGCCGCTCCCCGCCGACCCGACCCACTCCACCGAAAGGACCCCATCATGCAATTCCTCGACGACTCCCTGCTGCCCGAAACCCAGCAACCCCTGGTGATCCAGGTCGCCCCGTACGGCCCCGAATTCCTGCCCGGCGATTCCGACGACATCCCGGTGACGATGAAAGAGCAGGTACAGAAAGCGGTCGACTGCTACAACGCCGGTGCCACCGTGCTGCACGTGCATTGCCGCGAAGCCGATGGCAAGGGCAGCAAGCGCATGTCGATGTTCAACGAGATGCTGGCGCGGCTGCGCGAGGCGGTGCCGCAGATGGTGCTGCAGGTGGGCGGCTCGATCTCCTTCGCCCCCGAAGGCGAAGGCGCCGACGCCAAGTGGCTGAGCGACGACACACGCCACATGCTGGCCGAGCTGGACCCCAAGCCCGACCAGGTGACGATCGCCATCAACACCAACCAGATGAACATCTGCGAGTTGCTCGGCGCCGACGACGTCGCCGGCACGTCGCTGGCCCAGCCCGCCTACCAGGAGGCCTACCGCGAGATGACCATCCCCTCGGGTCCGGCCTTCGTCGAGGAGCACCTGAAGCGCCTGCAGGCCAAGGGCATCCAGCCGCACTTCATGCTGGGTGACACCGGCCAGCTCGAGACGGTCGAGCGCCTGATCCGCCGCGGCGTCTACTGCGGCCCGCTGGTGCTGAACCACGTGATGATCGGCGGCGGCGCTGACGGTCCGAACCCGCACAACATGATGGAGTTCATCCGCCGCGTGCCCGCCGGTGCCGTGCTGACCATCGAGAGCCTCATGCGCAACGTGCTGCCGCTGAACACCATGGCCATCGCGATGGGCCTGCACGTGCGCGTCGGCATCGAGGACAACCTGTGGGGCAGGAAAGGCGAGCGCCTGACCAGCGTCCAGCAGATCGAGCAGACGGTGCGCATCGCCCGCGCGCTGTACCGCGAAGTCGCCACCGGCGAAGAGGCCCGGCAGATCTACCAGATCGGCACCCAATACAAGGGCGCCGACCAGACCCTGGCCAGGCTCGGCTACGAGCCGAACCGCCGGGCCGGCGAGCGTGGTGCGCCGCTGCGCCTCGCGGCCTGATCGATTCCCAGCTTGAAAACAATGAACGGAGACAACCCCATGAACCACTCGACGAAAACCCTGCGCCGCGCCCTGCTCGGCGCCCTTGCCGGCACCTGCCTGCTGGCCGCCGTGCCGGCCGCGATGGCCCAGACCTGGCCGAGCAGGCCGATTCGCCTGGTGGTCGGCGCGCCCGCGGGCGGCACCGCCGACTTCATCGCGCGCACCCTGGCCGACGGCTTGGCGACGCAACTCGGCCAGCCCGTGATCGTCGACAACAAGGCCGGCGGCATGGGCGCCATCGGCACCCAGGACCTGATCTCCTCGCCCCACGACGGCTACACCTTCATGGTCGGCGTGAACGGCCTGGCCACCGAGATCCCCCATGTGGTCAAGACCCGCACCGACATGTTCAAGGACGTGAAGCCGCTGGCCGAGTTGACGCGCACGGGGCTCGTGATGGTCGGCAACCCGGCATTGCCGGCGTCGAACCTGAAGGAAGTCATCGCCTACGTGAAGGCGCATCCGGGCACGGTAAGCTATGCCTCCTACAGCACCGGCACGATCTCCCACACCATGGGCCAGCAGCTGAACAAGCTGGCCGGAATCGACATGGCGCATGTCAGCTACAAGGGCTCGCCACCGGCCCTGCAGGACGTGATGGGCGGCCATGTGGCGCTGATGTTCGACGGCCCGGCAACCTCGATCCCGATGATCAAGGCCGGCAAGCTGAAGGCCTTCGCGGTCAGCACGCCCAAGCGGCTGAGCGCACTGCCCGACGTTCCGACCTTCACCGAACTGGGCTACCCGCAGATCGACGACGTCGCCTGGATGGGCTTGTGGACCACACCCGACGTTCCGGCCGACATCCAGGCCCGGTTCCGCGCGGCGACGCTGAAGGTACTGCAGCAGCCGAAGGTGATCGAGCGCTTCAAGGAGCTGGGCCAGGACATCGGGCAGCCGCTGACGCCTGAACAGCTGTCGCAGTCGCTGCGCGTGGCGTCCGACAAGCATGCCGCGCACCTGAAAGCCATCGGCTTCAAGCCGGACTGAATCAAGGAGACAGGCCATGACTGACTCGACGAAACCCCGCACTGGCCGGCTGGCCGGCAAGGTGGCGCTGGTCACCGGCGCCGGTCCGGGCCTGGGCGGCGTGATCGCCTCGGCGATGGCCGACGAGGGCGCGCGGCTGGTGCTGTGCGACGTGAACCAGGCGGCGCTGGACCTGACCTGCTCCTGGCTGGCAGACCGGCAGGCCGACCACCTCGCGGTGCTGTGCGATGTCTCCGACAGCGCCGCGGTCGATGCAATGTTCGCGCAAGCCGCCGCGCATTTCGGCACGGTCGACATCCTGGTCAACAACGCAGCGCGCGTGCCGAACTCGCCGGCCGAGACCGAGCGACGCAACAAGCACTATGCCTATGCCACCACGCCGGTCCCGCGGCAATCGCTGGGCATCGTCTCGTCGTTGTCGGACGAGGACTGGCTCAAGTGGTGGGACGTCAACATGCACGGCGTGTTCTATTGCACCCGCGCGGCGCTGCGCCTGATGGAGCCGCGGCACTCGGGCCGGATCGTCAACATCGCCTCGATTGCTGGCCTGGGCGTCGGCAGCATGCACAGCCCGGGCTATTCGGCCACCAAGGCCGGCGTGATCAGCCTGACCAAGACCACCGCCTACGACGTTGCCGGGGCCAACATCCTCGTCAACGCCATCGCCTGCGGCGGCGTCATGACGCCGCCCTTCGAGGCCTACCTCGCGACGACCACCGAGGCCCAGAAGAACAGCCTGTTCCAGATGATCCCGATGGGCCGCCTCGGTACGCCGCAGGAATACGCCTCGCTCGCCGTGTACCTGGCGTCGGATGAGCACTATCTCGCCGGCCAGGTGATCAGCCCGAACGGCGGCATGGTGATGTGATGGCCCCGTGGACTCCCCTGATCGTGCTGAGCGAACTGCCCGAGGGCAGGGGCCGGCGGGTCTGCAAGGCCGGGCTCGACCTGGCGTTGTTCAGGATCGGCGACACGGCCTACGCGATCGAGGACAGCTGCCCGCATGCCGGTGGCTCGCTGAGCAACGGCAAGCTGCAGGGTACCCGCGTCACTTGCCCGGTGCACGGCCTGAAGTTCAACCTGGAGCACGGCGGCCCGCCGAGCGCGCCGATGCTGGAAGCGAAGACATACGCGGTGCAGGTCGTCGACGGCATGGTGATGCTGACCCCCGGCGACCCTTCGCCGAACGCCCCATCCACTCTCATTGCAAAGGAATTTCCATGAACGCAAACATGATGCAGCAGCCGCTGCTGATCTCGACCCTGCTGACCCATGCCGAGCGGCATCATGGCGACCAGGAGGTCGTCTCGCGGCGTGTCGAAGGCGACATCCACCGCACCAGCTACCGCGAACTGGCCTCGCGCTCGCGCCGCCTGGCCAACGCCGTCGCCGCGCTGGACGTGCGCTTCGGCGACCGCGTCGCCACGCTCGCCTGGAACGGCTACCGCCACATGGAGCTGTACTACGCGGTGTCGGGTTCGGGCGCGGTGCTGCACACGCTGAACCCGCGGCTGCACGCGGACCAGGTGGTGTGGATCGCTGACCATGCCGAAGACCAGGTGCTGTTCTTCGACCTCACCTTCCTGCCGCTGGTCGAGGCCATTGCCGGGCGCGTCAACACCATCAAGGCCTTTGTCGCGATGACCGACCGGGCGCACATGCCGGCCGACTCGAAAATCCCCCACCTGCTGTGCTACGAAGAGCTGATCGAGGCCGCCTCGCCCGAGTTCGCCTGGCCCCGCTTCGACGAGAACAGCGCCAGTTCGCTGTGCTACACCTCCGGCACCACCGGCAACCCCAAGGGCGCGCTGTACAGCCACCGCTCGACCGTGCTGCACACCTATGCCGCGGCGCTGCCCGACAGCCTGAACTGCTCGGCGCGCGACACCATCCTGCCGGTGGTGCCGATGTTCCATGTCAACGCCTGGGGCCTGCCCTACGCCGCGTGCATGGTCGGCGCCAAGCTCGTCTTCCCCGGCCCGCACCTCGACGGCAAGAGCCTGCACGATCTCTTCGAGAGCGAAGGCGTCACCGTCTCGGCCGGCGTGCCCACCGTCTGGCAGGGGCTGCTGACCCATGTCGAAGCCAACGACCTGAAGTTCAGCACCATGCGACGCACCATCATCGGCGGCTCGGCCTGCCCGCCGGCGATGATGCGCGCCTTCCAGGAGCGCTACAACGTGCGGGTGCTGCACGCCTGGGGCATGACCGAGATGAGCCCGATCGGCACGGTATGCACCTTGAAGCCCAAGCACCTGCAACTCGGCGCCGAGGAGCGCATGGCTGTTCAGGCCAAACAAGGGCGCCCCCCCTTCGGTGTCGACCTGAAGATCGTCGGCGAGGATGGCCAGGAGCTGCCGCGCGACGGCAAGGCTTCGGGCGAGTTGATGGTGCGCGGCCCGTGGATCATTGCCAGCTACTTCAAGGGAGAAGGCGGCGACCCGCTGGTCGACGGCTGGTTCCCCACCGGCGACGTCAGCACCATCGACGCCGATGGCTACATGCAGATCACCGACCGCAGCAAGGACGTGATCAAGTCCGGCGGCGAATGGATCGGCTCGATCGACCTCGAGAACGTCGCGATGGCACACCCCGCCGTGGCGATGGCCGCCTGCATCGGCGTGCGGCACCCCAAGTGGGACGAGCGGCCCCTGCTGGTCGTGATGAAGAAGCCCGGCGCCGTGCTCACGCGCGACGAGGTGCTCGCGTTCTACGACGGCAAGATCGCCAAGTGGTGGACACCCGACGACGTGGTGTTCGTGGACCAGATTCCGCTCGGCGCGACCGGCAAGATGCTGAAGAACAGGCTGCGCGAGCAGTTTGCCGACTACAAGCTGCCCACGGCCTGAGCGACGGAACCTCGCCATGACCGCACTTTCGATCAGCGTCATCCCCGGGCAGGCCCGCGCCCTCTTCCCCGGCGTGCTGGCCTGCGGCGTGGTTGCCGCGGCCGCGACTTTCCTGTCGGAGCACTACGGCGCGCCGGTGATGCTGTTCGCCCTGCTGCTCGGCCTGGCGATGAACTTCCTCTCCAGCGAGGGCGCCTGCCAGGCGGGCATCGAATTCACCGCGCGCAGGCTTCTGCGCATCGGCGTCGCGCTGCTCGGATTGCGCATCACCATCGGCCAGATCACCGAACTCGGATGGCAACCCCTCGTGATCGTCCTGTTGACGGTCTCGCTGACGATCGGGGTGTCCATGCTGGCGGCGAAGCTGCTCGGATTCCAGACCCTGTTCGGGCTGCTCAGCGGCGGCGCCACGGCGATCTGCGGCGCCTCGGCCGCCATGGCCCTGGCCGCGGCATTGCCGAGCCATCCGTTGAAGGAGCGCGCGACGCTGTTCACTGTGGTCGGCGTGTCGGCTCTGTCGACGCTCGCGATGATCGTCTACCCGACGATCGCCCAGATGATCGGGCTCGATCCGCGCGCGGCTGGCGTGTTCCTCGGCGCGACCATCCACGATGTCGCACAGGTCGTCGGCGCCGGCTACAGCATGTCGCAGCAAACCGGCGACATCGCGACCGTCGTCAAGCTGATGCGCGTGGCGATGCTGGTGCCGGTGATCCTGTTGGCCGTCGTGCTGTCGCGCCGGCAAGCCGGCGAGGCCAGTGGGCCACGGCCGCCGCTGCTGCCGGGCTTCGCGGTCGGCTTCGCGGTCCTGGTGGCCGTCAACAGCACCGGCTGGCTCCCGGACCTTGTCGCCAAGACCGGCAGCGACTTCTCGCGCTGGTTCCTGGTGGCCTCCATTGCGGGCATCGGGATGAAGACGCAACTCAGTGAACTGATCACCGTCGGCCTCAAGCCGGTGCTGCTGATGGTCGGCGAGACGGTCTTCCTGGTCGTCTTGACTTTGGCGCTGATGCACTGGGTGCGGTGATCGGCGGCGCATCTTCCTTCTGCCGAGGTGCCATCTCTGCACCCTGATTTCCTCACCCAGCCGCCGACCGGCTACGCCGATTGACTGGCCGAGTTCAAGACGCGACATACGAGCGCAGGGTTTGATCGCCGCAAAGCAGACATTCGATGTTGACCCGCTCGGTCCACGTCGACAGCCGGGCTACCTCGCGACGTCCTGTGAGGGCTCGACGCAGCGCTCCTTGTATCGAGTCCGCCTACTCGCGGTGCCCTTCGATGTTCTCGAGGGACAACTTGCGCTGTAGTGATTCCAGCCATCGTCCGACAACCTCCATTTCGTCCGCACTGAAGCCTTCGGTCAGATGGGCATTCAAGGCACTCAGCCTTGCCTTGGCATCTTGTCCGGCGGCGCGCCCCTCTTCGGTTTGATAGAGGCGAATGGCGCGACCGTCCTCCGGATCACGCCTTCGAATCAGATAGCCTGCCTGTTCGAGCCTGTTGGCGAGCCCGGACATCGCGGGTGCGCCGATTTTCAGCGCCTGCGCAACGTCTCCTACGAGCGCGCCGTCATGACGCGACAGGAAGAACATCGTTCCTGCCTGCGCCGCTGACAGGGCCATCGGCCCGTCTGCCTTGCTCTCGATCCATCGCTCCACCGTCCTCTGGGCCACGTTGAGCAGGAAGACCAGCCGCGTTTTACTCTGATCCTTCATTTATTTCTCATCTGTAAGTGCGCCGGACCGTACCGGATTGATTGTTACACGAAGGGCAATTCTATTTCGTGCACGAAGTATATACTTCGTCTGCGAAATATATTCCAAGCCGCCCCGATGGGGAACGAACCACAGGAGAAACAATGACTGACCACGTAACCGTCGAATCCGCCCAAGGCGTCCTCACCCTGACGCTGGCGCGTCCGGAGAAGATGAACTCGATCACCAATGCCATGTACGCGGTGTTGGCCGACGCCCTCATTGGCGCCGAGGAAGATCCTGCCGTGCGTGCCATCGTGATCCGAGGCCAAGGCGCCATGTTCACCGCCGGCAACGACCTGGGCGAGTTCGCCGCCACTGCCGCAAGCGGTGATGCCGGCACCGGTGAGCCGCGCCATGTCGTTCGATTTCTTCGCGCCCTCGCAGGCTCGACCCGGCCACTGGTGGCTGCCGCCAATGGGCGTGCCGTGGGGATCGGGACCACGATGCTGCTGCACTGCGACTTCGTGGTGCTCGGGGAGGATGCGCTCCTGTCTACACCTTTCGTGAATCTGGCCCTTGTGCCGGAGGCTGCATCGAGCCTCCTGCTTCCCGCTCGCATCGGCCACGTCCGCGCATTCGAGATGTTCGCGCTGGGCAAGCCGATCACCGCTGCACAAGCGTTGGACTGGGGCATCGCCAATCGGGTTGTGTCGCCGACGGAGCTTCATGGTGAAGCTCAGCAGGTTGCACAGCTTCTCGCCAGGCAGGCCGCGGGGTCGTTGAAGCTGACGAAAAGCCTCATGCGACAGGCGGAAGCCATCGCAACCCAGATGGACCGGGAGAGCGTGCATTTCACCGACCGCCTCAAGAGCGCCGAAGCCCGCGAAGCCTTCGCTGCATTTGCGCAGAAGCGGCCTGCCGATTTCTCGAAGTTCGCAGCGTGAACGCGAGGGGTCGAAGGTCCACAACAAACCATTGACGTGACACGCTGCATCGCTGGCGCCCACACCGAAACCCATCCCATGAACTCGACTCTCTTCAATCCACACGCCGCAGATTTCTGCGCCTTCGACGTCGAATCGCGGCGCATCTTCGAAGCGACGATCGCCTTCTTCGAGCAGCGCGGCAAGCGTGTTCTTCTCGAACAGGACCGCGAACGGATCTGGTATGCAGACTTCATCGAGTTCCTGAAACGGGAGCGGGTGTTCGCCACGCTGCTCACGCCGGCGGCCGAGGGCGGCGGAAATCCGAGCAAGCGATGGGACACGAGCCGCATCGCGATGATGAGCCATATCCTCGGCTTCTACGGCGGGCAGTACTGGTACGTCTGGCAGGTCACCATTCTCGGCCTGGGACCGATCTGGCAAAGCGCCAACGCCGAGGCAAGGCAGCGCGCCGCCGCCCTGCTCGATGCCGGCTCAGTCTTCGCGTTCGGCCTCTCCGAACGCGAGCACGGCGCAGACATCTACACGACCGACATGGTGCTGACCCCCGACGGCCAGGGCGGCTACAAGGCCAACGGCGGCAAGTACTACATTGGCAACGGCAACGTCGCTGGCATGGTGTCCGTGTTCGGCCGCATCGCGGGCATCGACGGCCCGGATGCCTACGTGTTCTTCACTGTCGACAGCCAGCACCCGGCCTACAAGCTGCGCGGCAACGTCGTGGCCAGCCAGATGTACGTCGCGGCGTTCGACCTCGAGGACTACCCGGTCACTTCGGCCGACGTTCTGCATACCGGGCAGGAGGCTTTCGATGCGGGCATGAACACCGTCAACGTCGGCAAGTTCAACCTGGGCTTCGGTGCAGTCGGACTGGTCGAGCATTGCTTTTTCGAGGCGATCACGCACGCGGAGCGGCGCGTGCTTTTCAACGCCAAGGTCACCGACTTTGCGCATGTGCAGGCGTTGTTCACGGATGCTTACGCGCGGTTGGCGGGTATGAAGCTGTTCGGGGAGCGCGCGATCGACTACATGCATTCGGCATCCCTTGAAGACCGGCGCTATCTCCTTTTCAACACCATCGAGAAGATCACGGTCACCCGGCAAGGCGCCAAAGCGTACGCCGACCTGTGGGACGTGATCTCCGCGAAGGGATTCGAGAAGGACATGTTCTTCCAGATGGCCCAGTTCGGCCTGCAGGGCTTCCCCAAGATCGAGGGCACCGTGCACGTCAACCTTGCGCTGGCGCTCAAGTTCATGCCCGGCTACCTGCTCAATTCGGGCAATGCCAGCCCGGCGCTCTGCGAGGTGCCGACGCGCAGGGATGCCGCGGACGATGAGTTCCTGTTTCGGCAGGGGCCGACCAAGGGCTTGCAAAAGGTGCGTTTTCACGACTGGCGGCCGGTTTTTGCCAGTTTCTCTCACGTGCCGAACGTCGCCGTGTTCACCGAACAGATCGATGCGCTGGGGGCCATGCTCGGCGGCGCTGCGCCGTCACCCTCGCAGCAGAAGGATCTGGACTTCATGCTCGCGATTGGGGAGATGTTCACGCTGGTGCCGTATGCCGAACTGATCCTCCAGCAGGCCGCGATCGCAGGCACCGAGACGGCGCTTGTGGATCAGATCTTCGATGTGCTTGTGCGCGACTTCTCAGGCTCCGCCCTCATGCTGTTCAACAAGCCATCGGCAACGGACGCGCAGCAGTCCGCCGCGCAGAGATGCATCCGCCGCCCTGCGGCGGATCGCGCACGCTTCGAGACGGTTTGGGAGCAGGCGCGCAGCCTCGCGGGCGCGTATGAGATGAACCCCTGAGTTGAGGCGACCGGCGCAAGGCGCTCGACCACGTGGTCGTGCTCATGTTCGAGAACCGCTCATTCGACAATCTGCTCGGCCGCCTCTACGCACCGGGCGACGTCAAGTCCTTCGACGGGGTGATCGGCAAGGATCTCAAGAACCCCATCCCGGAATGGGCCGAGCATGGAGCCGAGCGCAAGTTCGTGCCCTACGGCATGTCGCCCACGATGAACACGCCGCAGCCAGATCCGGGCGAGGAGTATCCGCACATCAACACGGATCTGTACGGAACCCTGGACCCGAAGAACCGGTTCATGCCGCTGGCGCGCATGGTGGCTCCGTACAACGCGCCGAGCGATCCGCGCCAGCAGCCCACGATGGACGGCTTCGTGATGGACTACATCAGCGCCTTCACGGCCGAGATGAAGCGGCAGCCACCTACGACGAGTACGCGCAGATCATGACGGGGTACACGCCGGAGCAGATGCCGGTGATGTCAACGCTGGCTCGTGGCTTCGCCGTCTTCGACCACTGGTTCTGCGAGGTGCCGTCGCAGACCTTCACCAATCGCTCGTTCTTCCATGCGGGCACGGCGTCTGGATACGTCGTCAACACGTCTCCTCCCGATTCCTTTCCCGTTCACAACAAGGCAGAGACGCTGTTCGAACGCCTGGAGGCCAAGAAACTGACATGGCGCGTCTACTGCGATGCGCCAAGCCCAGCCTCCTTCACCGGGATCATTCACGCCTCGCGCTTGCGCAACCGCTTTGCAACCAACTTCTCGACGGTGGCCGATTTCCTCGAAGATGCCAAGAGAGGCCGCCTGCCGACCTACTCGTTCATCGAACCGAACCTGTGGCATGGCCACAATGACATGCACCCGCCGATCTCGGCGCTGATGCACGGCCTGCCGTACGATCCGCCGTCCTCTCTGCTGGGTGGCGACGCGCTGCTGGCAACGGTCTACGACGCGGTCCGCTCTTCGACATCGTCGAGCGGATCGAACTACCTCAACACGTTCCTGCTGGTCGCCTTCGACGAATCGGGCGGCACCTACGACCATGTCCCGCCTCCGTCCGCTGTGCCGCCGAACCGCTCGGCACCGGCCGGCCAGATGGGGTTCACGTTCAATCGGTCGGGCGCGCGCGTGCCCGCCATCGGAATCTCGGCATGGGTTCCCGAGCGCACCGTGGTCAACGATGAATATCGCCACACCTCGGTGATCCAGACCCTGCGCAAGCGGTGGTCGCTCGGGCGCCCTCTCACCGCACGCGACGCCTCGGCCCTGGACATCGCTCCCGTTCTCTCGCTCGGCAAGCCGAGGACACCGGATCAATGGCCTGACGTCGCGCCCCGGCCAGTTCCGAAGTTCGACGTCGCCCTGCTTCCTCCGGATCTGCCACTGTCGCCGCTCGGCAAGGCACTGGTGCATAGCATCTTGGCGTTGGAGAGAATGTTGGGCGCAACGGTGCCGACCCTCTCGCCGGATGCCAATCTGACTGGCGCAGAGGCCATTGAAATGATTCGCGACGATGCGTTCAAGCTCTTCCCGGGATTGCGGACCAAAGCTTGATCTTCAACCCGAAAAGACCTGAGCCCAGTCGCGCTTCATGCTGACGACCTGCAATCCGTACTCGTCCGCGTGATCGAGTGCTTCCGCCAGCGGGCTGAGGGGGAAGTCGCGGTCATAGGCGAATTCTCTTTCCGGGTCGTCATGGTGCAACAGCAGCGCCAGGCGCGGCCCTTCGCCTGTTTGCGTGTACCTGAGCATCGCGAGATCACCGTCGGAATTCCCGAAAGCGAGGACCGGACGGCGACCTATATGGCGGGAAATGCTGTTCACCTTGACCTCACGGTCGCTGAAACTTTCGATTTCGGCCAGCTTGACCAGTTCGCCCCGTCCGTCGCGCATCTCGAAGCGCGTCTTCATGCTGCTGCCGATCACTTCATCTCGCGCCACCCCGTAGAGCCTTTCGCTGCACGCGCGCATGAGGTCGATGCCACCGCCGGAGACGACAAAGGTCTTGAACCCGTTTTCACGCAGGAAGTGCAGCAGTTCAATCTGTGGCTTGTATGTCAACTCTGTGAAGAGGCGCGAGAGCGTCGGATTCTTGGCAGAAGCTAGCCATTGCCGGGCGAGTTGACCAAACTCATCCACCGTCGTGCCCGAGTGCACGGTTGCTGCAAGGTGCAGCAGGTCCTCTTTCCCGAGGGCCGGGATCTTGCTCATGTCGTGCTCGAGGAAGGTCTTGAATGGTTCGCGCGTTCGAAAGGAGGGATCCGCTTGCGCCAACTGTTCGAGGCGTGCCCGCGCAAAGAAGAACTGGACCTGGAGGGGGCGCTCGCACCAGAGGGTGCCGTCGTTGTCGAAGGTCGCGATCCGATCGGACGGCGGCACGAAATCGGCACTGCCCGACCGGGTAGTCCTTTCGACGAAGTCCACGATCGCAGTGCGCGACGGACCGTCGTTCCAACTGGAAAGCCTCTTCGAATTCATGCCCGCTCCTTGGTACTTCCGTCGGCGCCGACCGCTCAGCGGCCAGGCCTCAATCCCACGCCTTGAGTTTCTTGGCGGCGGTGCCGAACTGGCCCAGCTGATAGATGGCGGCGCCGCTGAACGAAAAGCTGAATGGCTCGAACGGTTCGGCGAGCATTTCGTCGAGCTGCTTGCGCGTCGCAACGCCGGTGGTGACGTGCGGATTGAAATGTTCACCGGAAGCCTTCGGCACGAACACGGAAACGTACTGAATGAGCATCGGGTCGATGACAGGGTCATCGGGTGTCGTGACGAACGCGGCCGAGTCGCCGGTCTCGGTCGTAAACGGCGTCACCGCCTCGATCAGCGCCTCCTGCAGCTGGAGGAGCTGAGGCGTGGGCTTCGCGACGATGCCAGCCAGCCCAATCTCCTGGCTCGCGATGTAGTAGTACTTGATGGCCTCCAGTTCTATGTCGCCCAGTCGGGTTCCAGCAAGGACCTTTTCGACGGCGGCATACACCTCGTCCAGGTCCGCGGTGCGGACGAACCGCTGCACCAGCGTGACGTGCGGGCGGTGGGTCGCGTCCAGAGCGAATCCCTTGGGGAAAACCTGAAGCAGGCGAGCGTTGTTGGCTTCAGCGTGCTCGAGCATCCTGGCGTCTGGCTCGAGCAAGATGTCGATCGCTGTGACTGGATTGTTCGGGATGGTCACGTCTTCAATCCCCGGCTTCCGAGGCCGGAGACCCCTTGTCATCTGCGACCAGGTGCAGTGCAGAGTGCCCCGCATCGCGGCAGAAAGGATTCAGTATAGGCATCCTTCCGGGACAGGCAAGGACTGCGGTTGGGGGCGTAGGACGCTGGGGAGCTTCGAGCCCGAAAGCGACATTCGAGTGTCGAGTTTGGCACCGGCAAAGCAGAAAGCTCGAAGTCCAGGAAGGGGGCTCTCCACGTACGTAGGCGTACGTGGTCACCGGGATGGTCAAGCTCCGCGATGGGGGGAACATAGCCGTTTTGGCATCCGCGAGGCAGCATGTCCGAATTCGACTACGACCTGATCGATTTCGACCTTGGCTGCAGTATCTGCGTGAAGACCGGCGCGATCCAGGGCCCGTTGCTCGCGATCTACACCTTCGGCGCCTACTGGGTCTTCCGCGGCAAGGTCCGCGGCGGCTACCGGTGAGCCAAGGCCATGCAGCGACCAGCCCTGGCAAACATCTTTATAGACAGTTCCCTCAACGTCACAACAACCTAAGGGGCAATGGCATGACTTTTTTCAGTGATCTTCTTGAGAAACCCGCGGACTTGTCCGCCGAATCGAAATGGGCGGTGATCAACGGCTATATGTACCTTGCGATCGGAGCACTGTTCATTGTCTGGCCCGGCGCGGTGCAGGCGATCTTCATGGATAGGCCATTCGTCGGAGACGAGGGTGCGATCTTTCGTGTGACTGGCGCGGCGCTAGCCGTCATTGGCTGGCTTTACGTATTCGGCGGTCGCTCCGGCGCTCGACAAATCGGCCCGGCTGCCATACTCGATCGAATAGTGCTCATCCCTCTTGTGCTGGTCCCCCTCGCGATATCAGGTGTATTTCCGCATACGTTGTTCGCGATTGCGATTCTTGATCCCACACTTGCCATCATTGCTTTGCTGATCCGCAACCGCAAGACGTGACTGGTTGCCGGTAGCGGAATCGCAGCCAGACTAATCGTCGGGATGTCATGGACCCTTCTTCGCGACGCGCCAGATACTTTTCACCGAAAGGGACTTCAAATGAAAAGACTGCTTGTCATCCTCGGCATATTGTTTGTGGCGGGCTTGGCCGTCGCGGGATTGCTCTATGTCACTCTCCCCGTGCAGATGACGACCTACGGCGCCATGGGGCTCAACTTTCTCAAGTCCTTTGCTGCGCCACCAGGAACGCTGACCACCGAGACGAACTCCGATTACAAAGCGCCTGTGGCCGCGGTGCCCGCACCGCCGCTGGCCGAGGCGGCATGGCCCGGTGCTGCCGCCAGCGACTGGCCGAGCTACAACAGGACCCCGTCCTCGCAGCGGTTCTCGCCGCTCGACCAGATCAACGCGAAGAATGTCGGGAACCTGAAGATCCAGTGCGTCTACGAGGTCGGGGAGATCACGGCCTTCGAATCCGGCCTGCTCATGGTGAACAACGCCCTGATCGGCTCTACAGAGTTCGACATCTTCTCGATC
>NZ_JBFUHO010000030.1:0-90901 GCF_056402355.1 Variovorax sp. P4_B11 | reverse complement strand
AGGCACGCGCGCCCGCCCGCGCCGCCGCGGCCACCCGCGCCGGCGTGAGCCGGTCGAGCGCGCTGCGCACGCTTTCGTGCAGGGTCGCGTGCACGATCCGGAGGCCGCCGCCGACCAGCATCAGGAACACCGAATCCTCCGGCACCGCGCAGACCCGCGCGACCAGCGAGGGGTAGCCGCTGAAGGCGATGCCGGCACGATGGATCGCGGTCTCGTGATGCGGACAGGCGATCACCGCGTCGACCTCGCCGCGCCGGCAGGCCTCGATCGCCGCCGTCGCCGATGCGACGGCCGACGCGCCCGCTGCGGCGTCGATGCGGCCGGGCTGGGCGGACTCGGCCGGGAGGTCTCCGGCGTCGACGACGCGCAGCTCGCGAAGCAGCACGCTGCAACCGAGCATCGCCGCCGTGCGTTCCAGCACGCTGGTGGGGCCATACACGGTGATGACGGCGCGTGCCTCGGCCGGCAGCGCCGCCAGGGCCTTGAGCGCGATCTCGGGGCCGATGCCGTTGGGGTCGCCGGCCGCCAGCGCCAGGCGGCGCGGCGGCGCGTGGGTTTGGGCGCGCGCGCTCACAGCGGCAAGGCGAGCAGCGTGTCCGTCACCGTGCTGTCGCAGACGGCCACGCGCGACTGCAGCAGCAGCCGCCCGTCCCGCCGCACGAAGCGGTCCTGGTAGACGCCGGTGGCGAACACATCCGTCTGGCCGCCGGCCATGATGCGCGCCACCAGGAAGGGGGTGCGCGCTTCCGCCTGCTGCTCCTCGGCCTTCAGCAGCAGCGGCATGCCGAGGATGTGGCGGTAGCGCTGGCGCTCGTAGATGTTGGCTTCGCGCAGGGCCGCGATGCGGTCTTCGAGCATGGCGCGCGAGTCGGCATAGACGATGCCGGCGGGCAGGCCCTCGCGCTCGTTCTCGATGTGCGTGATGCGGTAGTCGGCGTCGTCGGTGAAGAAGTCGGGCCATTGCTCGAGCGCATCGCTGTCGATGGCGTCGGCGTAGGCGGCATGGAAGGCGCAGAGCGCCAGCAGGTCGATCATGGTGTGGCTTCCTCTGCGATCAGGCGCGCATGTGGTGGCGATAGGCCTTCCAGAAGCCCCGCACCGAGGCTTCGGTGGCGCGTCCCTCGCTCGAAGCGACGCCGCCGCCGCCCATCTCGACGACCGCGTCGTGGTCGCGCGCGCCGGCGATGCCGCGCTGCACGAAGCCGCCGACCGCGCCGTCCTCCATCGAGATGAAGCCGGCCGGGCCGATCAGGTTCGATTGCTTGAGCCGCACCTTGCGCTGCGCGGGCGTGTCGTCGGCGTAGCCCAGGTAGGTCCAGTTGAGCTCGGTGCGCTCCACGCCCTTGGGCAGCACCTGCCGCACCGCCAGGCAGTTCTGGATCTGCTGCAGCACGAAGCCGGGGAAGACCGAGAGGATCTGCAGCGTCACGCCGTCGCCGTACTCGGTGAAGCCGGCCAGCAGGCTCGGGTCCTTGAGCCGGTAGCGGTCGGTGTCCGAACGCAGGCCCTGCTCCTTGTACGAGGCGTCCTTCTCGGCGGCGGGCTCGATCATCGAATAGCTCACGTGGTGGCCGCCGCTCTCGTCGACGATCACGCCGCCCTTCTGCGACAGGCGGTTGAGTTCGAAGGTGGTGAAGAACAGGTGCAGCAGGCTCGCGTGGTAGCTGTCCTTGACGTTCTCCACGTACAGCTTCCAGTTGTTCGGCAGCGCCTGCGTGAAGCGGCCGATGACTTCGACCGGCTTGTGCAGCACGCGCTCGATGCGCGCGCAGATCTCGTCGCCGAGGTACTCCTCGATGCCGGGCACGTCCTCGCTGAAGCTGCCGAAGACCAGGCCGCAGAAGGTCGCGACGCGCAGCTTGCGCGGGCCGTGTTCCTCCTTGCAGAAGCCGGCCGGCATGCCGCCCTGCCCCTTGACGCCCTTCTCGAAGGCGATGCCCGTGAGATCGCCCTGGCGGCTGTAGCTCCAGGCGTGGTAGACGCACTGGAAGTTCTCGGCGCGGCCGGACTTCTCGAGCGCGATCAGCGCGCCGCGGTGCGCGCAGCGGTTCTCGAAGGCGTAGATCTCGCCGTCGTCGTCGCGCACGACCACCACGGGCGTCTCGCCGGCGAAGGTGGTGCGGTAGCTGCCGCTCTCGGGCAGTTCGGCGTCGAGGCACAGGTAGTTCCAGACCTCGCCGCGGAAGATGTGGGCCTGTTCCTCGGCGGCGGTCGGCGCATCGCTGTAGAGCGCGAAGGGAATGCGCGTGAGGCCGGGGCCGGCCCAGTGGATCGGTTGGGTGTCTTGCGTCATGGTGTCAGTCCAGGGTGACGTTGGCGTTCTTGATGACCTTGGCCCACTTGGCCGACTCGGCCTGGATGAACTGGCCGGTCCGCGCGCTGTCCCAGCCGCGCGGCTCGGCGCCCTGTTCGGCGAACTGCCGCTTGACGTCCGGTAGCGCGAGCGCGTCGGCAAAGGCCTTCTGTGTCGCCTGCACCTTGGCGGCAGGCGTTGCGGGCGGCGCCACCAAGGCGAACCAGGTCACGGCGTTCATGGCCGGCAGCTTCTGCTCGGCGAAGGTGGGCACCTCAGGCAGGGCGGGCGAGCGCTGCTCGTCGGCGATCGCGAGGATGCGCACCTTGCCGCCCTGGTGGAAGGGGAGCGACGAGCTCAGGTTGTCGAAGAAGACGTCGATCTGCCCGCCGATCAGGTCGACCAGCGCCGGCGCCGTGCCCTTGTACGGGACATGGACCATCTCGGTTCCGGTCAGCTGCATGAACATGCTGGCGGTCAGGTGCGAGGTGGTCCCGTTGCCTTGCGAGCCGTAGCTGAGCTTGCCGGGATTCGCCTTCAGGTAGGCGATGAGTTCGGGCACGCTGTGGACCGGCAGCTTGGGATTCACCACCAGCACGTTGGGCACGGTGGCGATCATCGTGACCGGCACCCACTTCGCGGGATCGAAGCTCAGCTTGCGATAGAGGTGCTGGTTGATCGCGATCGGCGCCGGCGGCGACGCCAGCAGCGTCTCGCCGTCGGGCGGGGCATTGAAGACCGACTCGGCCCCGATGTTGCCGCCGGCGCCGGTGCGGTTCTCGATCACGACGCCGGCCGGAAAGCTGTCGCGCAGCTTCGCGGCCACCACGCGCGGAAGGATGTCGGCGGTGCCGCCGGCCGGGAAGGGAACCACGATTCTCAAGGGTTTGCCGGGCTGTGCAGCGGCGGCGCCGGCCAGGAAGGCGGCGGCCAGGCAGGCCGCGCCAAGGCGCCGGGCGAAGGGTTTGAACATGTCTCAGGATCTCCGTGTCAGTCGTTCATCGGGGGAACTGCAGTGTCTTGATTCAACGCAAGGCAAACAAGCTAGATTTGCGCTATGCGCAAAAATGACGTCGCTCCGACCGCCCCCCCGGAGCCTGTGGACAAGAACTTCGTGGCCTCGCTGCAGAAAGGGATGGAGGTCCTGACCTGTTTCGGTCGCCAGCACAGCCGCCTCACCGTGTCCGAGGTGGCACGCCTCACCGGCGGCTCGCCGGCCTCGGCCCGGCGCTCGCTGCTGACCTTGCGTGCCCTGGGCTACCTGGAGAGCGACGGCAAGCGTTTCTGGCTGTTGCCCAAGGTCCTGCTGGTCGCGCACGCCTACCTGGCGTCGCGGCCCACGCCGTCGCTGGCGCAGCCCCTGCTCGACGCGCTGTCGGAGCGCACGCGCGAATCCGCATCGCTCGGGACGCTGCTGGAGGACGATGCGATCATCATTGCGCGCTCGACGGCGCGGCGCAGCCTCAGCACCGGCCTGGGCATCGGATCGAGGCTGCCCGCGTACTGCTCGGCGCTCGGGCGCGTTTTGCTGGCCAGCCTGCCGGTCGACGAGGCCGAGCGGCGCGTGCGCGCAATGCCGCGCCGCGGCCTCACGCCGCGCACGGTGTTCGAAGCCGATGCCGTGCTGGCCTTGATCGCGCGTTGCCGCGACGAGGGCTATGCCGGCAACGACGGTGAACTCGAACTGGGCGTGCGCTCGATGGCGGTGCCGGTGTTCGACCGCGGCGGCGCGACGGTGGCCGGCATGAGCATCGCGGTTCGCGCCGAGCGGATGGAATTCATCGAGTTCCGGGACGCCTTTCTGCCGGCGCTGCGCAAGGCCAGTGCCACGCTCACGGCACGGCTCTATCCGGGGTGATCGTCCTTTTCATGCATGGATGGACCCGACGCCTTTTGCAACGATGGCTGCTCACGTGACAGACGATAGCCTGCAACGCGGCTCGTTGCATCGACTATTTTTCTCTCGCGGCAGGTAACCTTTCAACGCCACCGAACGAACTGTTGGTTATCGGTCTCGATCGGAGGTCGTCATACGAAAGGCAAATCATGAGTCGTCAAATGTTTGCAGGTTCCGCGCTGTCCACCGCGCTCGGACTGGTATTGGCCGCATCGGGGATGGCAGCCCAGGCGCAAGGCACGGACATGAGCAAGATGCCGCAGGTCGTCAAGGACAACATGGCGCGCATGCAAAGCAACAAGCTGGAGAAATGCTACGGCATCAACGCCGCCGCCAAGAACGACTGCGCGGAAGGCGCGCACTCCTGTGCCGGCCAGTCCACTCAGGCGCGCGACCCCAAGTCGTTCGTGCTGCTGCCGGCGGGTGACTGCAGCAAGATCCAGGGCGGCAGCATGAAGTCGAGCTGAGCGCGCAATGGCGGCCATGCGTGACGAGTTCGGCGCGGTGCCGGTCGCCGCGGGAATCGGCCTGCGCTTCCAACACCACGAGGCCGTGCTTGCCACACGGCCCGCCGTCGCTTGGTTCGAGGTGCACACAGAGAATTACATGGGCGGCGGTCTTCCGATCCGGACGCTCGAAGCAATCCGCTGCGACTATCCAGTGTCGCTGCACGGCGTCGGCCTGTCCCTGGGCAGCGCAGACGGGCTGGACACGGCGCATCTGGAACGCATTCGCCAGGTGGTGCGCCGGATCGAGCCGGGTCTCGTGTCCGAACACTTGTCCTGGAGCACCGTCGGCGGCAGCTACCTGGCCGACCTGCTGCCGCTGCCCATGACCGAGGAGGCGCTCGACCTCGTTTGCCGCCATGTCGACCAGACCCAGGTCTTTTTGCAGCGCCGGATCCTGATCGAGAACCCCTCCACCTATCTGCGCTTCAAGCATTCGACGATCGCCGAGTGGGATTTCATTGCGACCGTCGCGCGGCGCACGGGCTGCGGCATCCTGTGCGACGTCAACAACATCTACGTCAGCGCGTACAACCACGGCTGGGACGCCTCGACCTACCTGGCCGCGCTGCCGGCCGACGCCATCGGTGAAATCCATCTTGCTGGCCACGCGCTCAAGCAGATCGAAGGCGGACAGGCCTTGCGCATCGACGACCATGGCTCGCGCGTCGCACCGGAGGTCTGGACCTTGTACGCGCAGGCGCTGGCACGCTTCGGCCCGGTACCGACCTTGATCGAGTGGGACACGAACATACCGCCACTGGATGTACTGCTGGATGAGGCTGCCCGTGCCGCCGCACTGATCGAGGAGGCGCGGCATGCCGTCGCTGCTTGATGTCCAGCGCGCGATGCGGCGCATGCTGCAAGATGAGGCCGGCCATGCGGCGGACCTGATCGTCGACGCGGGACTTGCGCCCGCGCAGCGGCTGGGCATTTATCGCAACACCATGGTCGCCACGCTCGCCAATGCGCTGCGGCTGTCGTTCCCTGCCGTGCATCGGCTGGTTGGTGCGGATTTCTTTGAAGGCGCCGCGCGAATCTTCGCGCGCGACGAGGCGCCACGCTGTGCCGATTTGAACGCCTACGGTTCAGGGTTTCCGGATTTCTTGCAGCGCTTCGAGCCCGCTGCCTCGCTCGCGTACCTGGCTGACGTGGCTCGCCTCGAATGGGCGGTGAATCGTGCGCTCCATGCGCCTGATGCCGACCCGATCGCGGTGGCGCGGCTGGCCATCGTCTCGCCTGCCGAGCACGACCAGGTGTGCTTCGTGGCGCACCCGTCGGTATCGATATTGCGCTCGGACTTCCCGGTCGACAGCATCTGGCGCGCCGTGTTGCAGCACGACGACGAGACACTGGTCGCGATCGATCTGAGCAGCGGGCCGGTGTGCGTGCTGGTGCAGCGCCAGGCGGGCGAAATCGAAGTCGAGCGGCTCGACGAGAGTGCGTGGCGTTTTGCGGCTGCACTGTTTGACGGCAGGCCGCTCGGGGCTGCGCTCGAGTCGGCGGCGGGCGTCGATGCGCCCGCACTTCTTGCGCGGCACTTGAGCGCTGGGCGCTTTGTCGCATTCCGGCTCGCCATTACGGCCAATCAGCCTTGCCAGACGGGAGAAAAGCCGTGATCCATCTTCTCGCGCGCCTGCGCCGCTGGCTCGAAGCGATCCCCTACACGGTCCTCGCGGTCCCGCTGCGGCTGGCTGTTGCGACCGTGTTCTGGAACTCTGGGTTGACCAAACTCGCGAACTGGGATACGACTGTCGCACTGTTCACGGACGAATATCGCCTGCCGCTACTGTCGCCCGAACTCGCGGCGTACATGGCGGCAGGTGTCGAGTTGAGCACACCGGTGTTGCTAGTCCTGGGACTTCTGACCCGACCCGCAGCCGCCGTTCTGCTGGGAATGACCGCGGTCATCGAGATCTTCGTTTATCCCCAGGCGTGGCCGACGCACATCCAGTGGGCAGCGATGCTGCTCGTTCTGCTGTGCCGAGGGCCCGGAGCCTTGTCTCTCGATCATTGGTTGTGGGGGAAGATCGGTTCGCAGGAGGCTTGACTCCGGAGCGCTACTCAGTGGGGCGCTGCAGCGATTCACCTCGACTGCGAAGACGAGAACAGGCGCGGGAGAATGTGGCGGCGGGACTTTGGCGGCGGCGCCGCATTGCCTTGGGTACTGGCGTTTGCCGCCTGGTCGCATGCCGACGAGCCCGAATCCAGGCGCAAGGCCGGCAGCAGCAGCGAGAGGCCGCCCGTCGCGACCGCGACGCCGACACCCGCGGCCTCGCGCGCCGTACCCATCGGGTTGAGGCTCAGTTCGGGGTTTTGCAGCGGCCCCTTGAGGAGCAACATTTCGACCAGGCTTGCTGGATCGAGGTTCAGCCCCTGCTTGACTCTCGGTCGGAACGCCAGCTCGATCGTCTGCTTCGACAGGTCGATTTGCCCGCTTGCCGCGACCGCGATCTGCGGCGTTTCCATCGCGATCGACCGGTCGATCACGGCGACACCCTGGCGCAAAGGCCAGCGCGAGACCACACATTGCACGACCAGGTTTTCGCGCGGCGTCGACTTTGGTATCAGCGCCTCGAACAGGCTCCACAAGACGTCCCGATCGAGCGTTGCTGTCCTGCCGGTCAGCGTGATATCGCGGAGCGTGAGCAGCACATCCCCGGTCGATGACGCAGCGAGACTTGCGGGGGTGCGCCCCGCCATCACCAGCTTCAAGTCGAGATTCGCTTGCCCGCTGCTCACGCGCTTGCTGCCCCCGCGAAAGGTGTCGAGCGTCTCCAAGGAAAGCGACTTGGCCTCGATCTGAACCTCTGCACGCGGCGCCGCGTCCGGGTGCAGGGCCAGATTCAGCCGGCCGCGAACTTGACCGCCGGCAACGCCGAAATTCAGCGGTTCCACCTGCAGCCGCTCCGGCCCTGACACGACGTGCGCGTCGAGCGCCGAAACGGTCGGGGCGCCGGGAACGTCCAAACGGTCGACCTTGAGCGTAAGCGCCATGGGGAACGGCGGTGCGGAGAACGGCAGCGGGGTGTCGCCGAACAACGGCGCGTGTGCATTCGATGCACCCGCCCCGGAGGCACCCGTCCCATTGCCGGCGCGCCATCGGCCAAGGTCGAGCGCCGCGGCCGACAGCTCGGCAATCACGCGGATCGGCGATGCGCTCGTGTCCACGGTCGCCCTGCCGGTCAGCAGCTGACCGGCAAGCGACAAGCGCATGGATTCGACGCGAAGCTGGTCCTTGGTGCGTGCGAGCGTCGCGCTCCATTCGACGGGCATTGGCAAGTCCGCCGCAGCGGAACTGATCGGAGCGAGCGCGGCAGCGGACTCCAGGCGGGCCGACACCTGGGCGTCGAAGCTGCCGGTGCCCATGCGGCCCTTCGCCGAGAAGCGGGTGCCTTCGGTCGTGAACCGCAGGTCGAAGGGCCAGTCGGCGGCGCCACCCAGCAGCGCGACGACGGCACCGGTTGTGCCATCGACCTTCCAGCGCCCAGGTCCCAGCGCCAGTCGGGCGCTCAGATGACTTCGATCGCCCTGCGTGTCGAGTTCCAGCGACTCGACGTCGGCCGTGTGCGCCGCCGGATGGCCGCGATCCCGGAAAGTGACGCGGACATCGGTGGCAACGAGCTTGTCCAGCGCGATCTGAAGCGGGACCTTGCCACTTGGGGGCGCGCGCGGCTCGATTCGCCAATTGGCACGGCCGGCCCCGTCGGATTCAAGCTGGACGTCGACGCCGTGAATATCGACGCTGACGACATTCACCCTTCCGAACAGCAGATCCCGCAACGACACGACAAAGGCAACGCGCCGAGCCCGCACCATGTCCGTCGTCGCACCCCAATCGGCGTTGCCAAGCACGATGTCGTCAACCTGGATCGCAATGGTTGGCAGGACGCGGATCGACAGCTCACCTTCGATGCGGAAGTCCCGTCCGGTCACCGCGCTGACATGCCCCTCGAGCATCGTGGCCAGACGCGCGGGCGGATATGCATGCCGGAACGCGAAATAGCCCGCTGCCGCGATCAGGCAGCCGATGCCGAGGGCCATCAGGCCGATGCGCGCAAAGCCTCGACGTCGTGGCACTTGCGGACTCGCACGCATTGTTCCTGTCCCTACCCCTTGCTCCCGTGGCAGAAGCGGAACTTCCGGCCGCTCCCGCATGTGCAAGGCTGATAGGGCCCGCGCCTGGCGTCCTCGACCGCGATGGACGCCATCAGCGCCGACGGCGGACGGTTCTGGTGCAGCAACTGGGCCATCGCCTGGAACGCGGGACCGGTGTGCGTGAAGAACAGCTCGAGGCCCGCGCAGAGGTAGTTCTGTCCCGACTCCCCGTCGCGCGATGAGGCAAAGCGGTCCTTCGGGCAACCGCCGTTGCACAGGCCCCGAACCTTGCAGCCGCGGCACTGCGCCGTGAGTGTGTCTTGCTTGTCCTGGCCGAACTTGCGCTGCTCGGGAGACGACATGAGCGTCAGCATGTGCGTCTGGTGGATGTTGCCGAGCTTGTAGCGCGGCTCCACGAAATGGTCGCAGCTGTACAGGTCGCCGTTGTGTTCCAGCACCGGACCGTGGCCGCAAGTCGGCGCATGAATGCACAGCAGATGCCGGCCGAACAGGGCCTCCAGCGTCACGTCGAACAGCTGGACGTACACCTCGCCGATGTCGTGGCGCACCCATTCCTCGAACACGTCGATCATGAAGCGGCCGTATTGCTCCGCGCCCACCGTGCGTTCGGTGACCAGATTGCCGGTCTGCGTATAGAGCAGGCGCTTCTTGCCGGCCTGTTCGCTCCAACCCTTGTTCGCGAGTGCGATCGTCTGCTCGGTCGCGCGCTCGATGATGGGAATGAACTGAACCCACTTCGCGCCCAGCTCGTCGCGGAAAAAGCGGTAGACCTCGCGGCCGTGATGCTGGTTCGCCGCGTTGACGGTGCACAGGATATTGAAGTCCACGCCGTTGCGGCGCAGCGCGCGCCAGCCGTTCATGACCAGGTCGAAAGTGCCCTTGCCGCGCCTGTCGACGCGGTAGGTGTCGTGCAACTCGCGCGGGCCGTCGACGCTCAGGCCGACCAGAAAGCGATGCTGCTTGAAGAAGGCGCACCATTCGTCGTCGAGCAGCAGGCCGTTGGTCTGGAAGGTGTGCTGCACGCTCTGGCCGGGACGACGGTATTTCTCGACCAGCTCGATCGAGCGCTTGAAGAAGTCGAGCTTCATCAGCGTCGGTTCACCGCCCTGCCACGCCACAGTGACCTGGGGCGCCAGGTGAGATTCGAGCAGCTGACGGACGTAGGCTTCGAGCGTGGGCTCCGACATCCGGCTCTTGTCATTCGGATAGAGCGCCTCCTTCGACAGGAAGAAGCAGTAGGTGCAGTCGATGTTGCAGGTCGAACCGCTCGGCTTGGCCAGCAGATGGAAGCCCGGCGGAGCGTGCGGGCTCCTCGGCGGCACCGCGACGGGCGCATCGATCGTCTCGGTCATCAACAGAACTCCTCTCGGTGAAGGAAGTGCAGCTTCGTCCCGCGAGCCACCGCGCCTTTTGATGCAGGTCAACTGCGCGCGCGTACATAGCGAAAGACTCGGCCAACTTGCTTGCAAGCTGAAGCGGATCGCGGACTTATCCGCCATGCCACGCCGACATCAGACGCGTTCCCTTGCTCAGATGCGCGCACCTCATACGTGGGGAGTCAACGGTACTGCGCAAACACGCATGCTGCACCTGTCCTTTGGTGCGGGCCCGCACCAAAGGACAGCGTCCGAACGAACAGTTTTGCCCTATCGTGTCTTTGGCGCTGCACACGCTGTGCCCCGAGCCATTCACCCCAACCTCAACAAGGATCATCCTCCATGAACAAGTCCATTCGCACCCTGCCCATTGCAGCGGCCCTGGCGGTCGCTTTCATTGGTGTTTCGGCTTTCGCACAAGACACTGCCAAAAAACTGGAAAAGGAAGGCGAAAAAGCCTGGGATGCCACCAAGACTGACACCAAGAAGGCCGTGGATGCGACCGGCAAGGCAGTCGACAAAGCGGCGACCGGCGCCGCATCAGAAACGCGCAAGGCTGGCGACAAGATCGGCGAGAAGATCCCGGGCACCACTCAGAACGAAGCCGTCAAGAAAGAGCCTGCCAAGCCCTGATTCGCGCGCCGTATCGGAATAAATGGGGCGAAGACGCCATGCGCTTCGGTCGCACGTCAACGCCTTGAGCGCACCGAGCATGAATTCCGTGGTTGATCTGCGTCAACTGCCAAAGAACCTTGCTGCCGCCCAATTCGCGATGAACAAGGCATGGGCGAGGTGATCGATGAACCGGGTATGGGCCTTGGCGCGCGTACTCGGCACGAACGTGGGCTTGTGCTTCCCGAGAGAGGAAACGAGAATGAATCGCACGAACAAGCTGAGGCCGATACTGCTTGGCGTTGTGCTGGGGCTGCTCGGAGGGGCGGCACTTGCACAAGACAAGAAACCCAACATTGTCGTCATGCTCGCGGACAACCTCGGCTATGGCGAGCTGGGCGCCTACGGCGGCGGCATCCTGCGTGGCGCGCCCACCCCGCGCATCGACAAGCTCGCTGGCGAAGGCATGCGGCTGCTCAACTTCAATGTCGAGGCCCAGTGCACGCCATCGCGGTCCGCGCTGATGACGGGCCGGTTCTCGATCCGGTCGGGGACATACGAAGTTCCTATTGGCGGCGTCCCGGACGGGTTGACGCAATGGGAGACCACCATCGCGGAGCTGTTGTCGGCGCGCGGCTATGCAACGGGGATGTGGGGCAAATGGCATCTCGGCAGCGCCGAAGACCGGTTTCCCACCCATCAGGGATTCGACGAGTGGTACGGCATCCCGCGCACTTACGACGAGGCAATGTGGCTGTCGGAGAACAACACGGCGGGGATGTGGCCCTCGCTCGGCAACAAGCAGGGCTGGAACGCGAAGGTCGTCCACCCGGAGCACATCTATGAGGCGCGCAAGGGCGAAAAGGCGCGGCAGATCGCAGAATTGAACGTCGACCGTCGACGGACCATGGAAGCGGAGATCACAAGCCGCGCTGTCGAGTTCATCAAACGCAACGCGAAGGCGGACAAGCCATTCTTTGCCTACATCCCCTTCTCGCTGGTTCACATGCCGACGCTGCCCAATCCGGAATTCGCCGGCAGGACCGGTAACGGCGATTGGGCAGATTCGCTTGCGGAGATGGACCACCGCACCGGCCAGATTCTCGACGCCATCAAAGAGGCCGGCATCGAAGACAACACGTTGGTCATCTTCACCAGCGACAACGGCCCGGAAGCCACCGATCCGTGGCAGGGCGCGAACGGGCCGTGGCGGGGCACATACTTCACGGCGATGGAAGGTGGAATACGCACACCGTTCATGATCCGCTGGCCGGGCAAGGTGCCCGCGGGGCGCGTCAACAACGAGATCGTTCATATCGTGGACCTGTTCACGACCCTGGCGCGCGTGGGCGGAGCGCAAGTCCCGAAGGATCGTCCGATCGATGGCGTGGATCAGTTGGATTTCTTTCTCGGAAAACAGGAATCGTCCAACCGCGAGGGCTTTCCTGCCTATGTGGCGGACCGGCTGTCCGCCGTCAAGTGGAGGAACTGGAAGGTGCACTTCATCTGGCAGGAGACCATGTACGACCCACCGAAAACGCTTCCGTTGCCGAAGGTCGTCAATCTCTTGACCGACATGAAGGAGGAGCGCGACATGGCGGCCAAGTCCTCCTGGGTCGTCGACCCGGCAGTGCGAATTGTCGGTGAGTTCGAGGCCAGCCTGAAGAAGTATCCGCCGATCAAGCTCGGCACGCCCGACCCGTATGTCCCACCGAAATAGGCAAACTGGACCCGTATCGGCGCAAACGAGTCTCATGGGTGGTGCCACCTGGAAGCGGCAAGGAATGGGCAAGAAGAGGCCATCGCGCACCTCGCGGCTGCGATTGCTCGCAGTCGGCTGCGCTGGTGCCGCGTTGACCCTCGCATCGAACGCGGCATTGGCCGACGAAGGTGGGGTCCCGTTCTGGTTCTCGGGCCAGTTCGCGAGCCTCGCCGCCGTGCCTGCGACGCCCGGATGGTCGCTGATAACGATGCCGTACTACTACAACGGCACCGCCAACGCGACGGTTCAGCGAGGCGAGAGCATCAACGTGGGCCTCAAGTCGCACGGACCGTTGCTGCTGTTCCAGCCCGGCTATGCGGCGGAGACAAATATTCTTGAGGGCCAGCCCTATGTCGGTCTTAGCTGGGGACCCGGCAGCAATCGTACTGCCGCGGACATTACGCTGTCGCAACCCACTGTCGAGCGCATGCGTAGCGACTCGGTCACTGGTGGCACCGATTTGTACCCCTACGCAAGTCTGTCTTGGGCGAAGGACAACGATAACTGGATGGTTTATGTGAGCGGCGACATTCCGGTTGGTGCGTACCAGTCGAGTCGGCTCTCGAATCTTGGCTTCGGACATGGCGCCATCGACGCCGGTGGCGGCTACACGTACCTCAACGATAAGACTGGGCTGGAGTTCTCCGCCGTCGCAGGCCTCACATACAACTGGGAGAACACGCATACCAACTACAAGAACGGCGTCGATTCCCATCTCGACTGGGCCGTCTCCCATTTCCTGTCGGAGAACTGGCAGGTCGGCGTTGCGGGGTATGTGTATTACCAGTTGACCGGCGACAGCGGAAGTGGCGACAAGGTGGGCGCGTTCAAGTCGCGCATCGCCTCGGTCGGCCCCGAGGTTGGATACGCGTTCAAATTTAACGGTCATCCCGCCTACTTCAACCTTCGTGGTTACTGGGAGTTCTGGGCACAGAACCGGGTTGAAGGCTATGCGCTCTTTGCGACGCTCAGCATTCCGATTGGCAGTCATGGCAAGTAGCAGGACGAGAAGTCTACTGTTCCAGAAAACTATCGCGTCCATTGGCACAACGGAGTGCGAGGCGATTGCGTGCGGGATCGGCGAGAAGATCCCGGGCACGACGCAGAATGAAGCCGTCAAGAAAGAGCCTGCCAAGCCCTGATTCGCGCACGGTAGGGCGGAAACGCCATGCGCTCCGAGCGCTCGTCAACGCTTTGGGCTCACCGAGCATGAACGCCCGGGATTGATAATTATCAAATTCGGAAGAACCATCCTGCCACCACAATCCAGGATGGACAAGGCATGGGCGAGGTGATCGATGAACTGGGTGCGAGCCGTGGTGCGCGCACTCGGCACGATCGTGGGCTTGTGCCTTACCGCCGCATCGGCGTACGCGGCAGGCGAGGAAGCGCGGGTCCTGATCCTCAACGGCGTGGACCCCTATCTTCCGGCCTATATCGCCATCAACCGCGCGATGCGCGAGACGCTTGCCGATCAATCCGCCAGGCGGGTCGTCCTTTTCTCTGAGCCGCTCGACGCCCAGCGTTTCCCTGTAGAGCCTCTGGAGTCGGAGTACCGCGCTCTTTTCGGAAAGAAGTACGGGGCGCTACGCATTGATGTTGTCGTGGCCGTGACTCAACCGGCGCTCGACTTCTTCAATCGAAACGGGAAGCAGCTGTGGCCTGGCGCCCGCCTCGTGTTCCATAGTGTTTCGCGGCGAGACATCGACCCTGCCACGGTTCCGGCCCAGGCAACCGGGGTCACGACACGCGAAGATCTCGGCGGCACCATCGACCTTGCCCGGCGCCTGCAACCTGGCGCGCACCGGATCGTCGTCATTTCGGGCGCGTCGGAATTCGACAGGCGATTGGAGAGGGACGCTCGCGACATGCTGGCGACAAAAGCCGGGGCTTTGGCCGTGGACTACGTTTCGGGCTGGTCGCTGCCGGAACTGTTGCTCCGAGTGGCGGCGGAGCCGAAAGATTCGATCGTCTTCTATCTGACGCAGTTTCGAGATCGCGACGGCCGACCCTACACGCCGCGAGAAGTGCTGCGGGCGGTCAGCGATGCATCGGCAGCTCCCGTGTACGCGCTCTTCGAGACGATGATGGGCTTCGGCGCCGCGGCCGGCAGCACGGAGTCGTATCAGGACACCGGGCGACTCGTCGGCAAGCAGGTGCTCTCGGCGCTGGCGGGCAAAGCTCCCGACCCCGGCGACATCGTGCTTGAAACGTCGAGCCGCTGCGTCGCGGACGCCCGTGCGCTGCAGCATTGGTCACTGGATAGGGATCGGCTGCCCGTCGGCTGCGAACTGCGGTTCGTTGATCGCCCGTATTGGCGCGTGCACGTCCCGGAGATCATTGCAGCAGGGGGCGTGGCGCTTGGACAGAGCTGGTTGATCGCGGCATTGCTCCTGCAGCGCCGCCGGCGTCGCGGGGCGGAATCCGAATCGCTGAAGCGACTTTCAGAAATGGCGCACATGAATCGACGCGTGGCGCTGGGCGAGATGTCCGCATCGATCGCCCATGAGCTCAATCAGCCGCTCGGCGCCATTCGCAACAATGTCGGGGCGGCGGAAATGATGCTCAAAGCCGAGCCGCCCAAGCTGATGCAAGTGGCGGAGATTCTGGCCGACATCAAGCGAGACGACCAGCGCGCCAGCGATGTCATTGCGCGCATCCGCAAGATGTTGAGCAAGTCCGCGTTCGAAGTCAGGGACATGGATTTGAACGAGGCTGTCGATGACACCGCGAAACTGCTGGCAGAGGAAGCGGCCGTCAAGAGCGTGGGCCTCAAGCTCCACCTGGAAGCCGGCCTGCCGCTCGTGAGCGGCGATCGAGTCCAACTGCAGCAAGTCATCATGAATCTCGCGCTCAACGCGATGGAAGCCATGCAGGAGCGGCCTGCGGCGCAGCGAACGCTGGAGATTCGAAGCCGGCGCAACGATCGCAGGGAGGCCGAAGTCTCAGTCACCGATTCCGGCCCGGGTATCGCTCCCGCGCTGCTCCCGCACATCTTCGACGCCTTCGTCACGTCCAGGCCCACCGGAATGGGCCTGGGGTTGGCGATCTCTCGCACGATCGTCGAGGCACACGGTGGCCATATCACCGCGGAGCATGGCCCGACAGGCGGTGCAGTCATTCGGTTCACGGTGCCGTTCGCCGCGGTCTGACGCAAATGGCTCCCGCCACCGACACCGACACCGTGTACGTCATCGACGACGATGCATCCTGGCGCCAGTCGGTAGAGCGCCTGATGTCGGCCGCTGGATACCGTGTCGAGCTCTACGACTCCGCAGAGGTCTTCCTCAACGAAGGCTGCGTCAATGACGCTGGCTGCATTCTGCTCGACGTTCGCATGCCCGGACTGACCGGACTGCAACTCCAGCAACACCTCGCGGTGATGCGAAACGCGCTACCGATCGTTTTTGTATCCGGCCATGGCGACATCCCTCTCACGGTCGCTGCCATCAAGGCGGGCGCCGAGGATTTTCTGGCCAAACCGGTGGATACCGAGGTGCTTCTCGATACTGTCGCTCGCGCCGTCGCGCGTGGTCGCGACAGTCGAGGCGAGCGGGCGCAAATTGCCGCCCTGCGCTGCCGCATCGATGCGCTGACCCTGACCGAACGCAAGGTCTTCGACCTGGTCGTTCTCGGCAGGCTGAACAAGCAAATCGCCGCCGATCTGGGCACTGTCGAGCGAACGATCAAGTGGCACCGGCACAACATGATGCAGAAGCTGCGACTTCAGTCGGTGGCGGAACTTGTTTCGCTGGCCGAGCGCCTTGGACTGATCGACCCGCACGACCCGCGAGCCCGTCTGTCCGAGTAGGTGACCGCCGAGCAGCGCGCCTTGCCGTCGTTCGCGCCTCGCCTCGTCTCAACCCCATTGCTCGACGCCTGATCACACGGGACGCGATACCTGTCCTTTGGTGCGGGTCCGCACCAAAGGACAGTTTCAGCATGCATGGGCTGGGCGTACCGTTCGCCACAACCCCATCGCAGAGCGACTTCCTGTGAGGCTTCTTACTCAAACCCTGATCGCGACCCATGCCCGCAACAACATCAAGGGGTCTGGTCGCCATCGTCGACGACGACGACAGCATGCGCAGATCGCTTGAGCGCTTGCTGCAGGCGAATGAATTTTCGACCGCTGCCTTCGCGAACGCGGAGGATTTTCTCGACAGTGCAAGTGGCGACAGCGCCATTGCACTTGTCCTCGACATCCATCTCGGGGGCATGTCGGGCATTGAACTTCGCCGCCATCTGCTCGCTACACAGCCGACGTTGCCGGTCATCTTCATCACGGCCTATGACCATGAGGCGACACGTGCCCAGGCGCTTGCACTCGGCTGCATCGACTACCTGCAGAAGCCATTCGACGTTGATCGGCTCATGCGCGCGCTCGAACGAGGAAGGAGAGACTGACTGGTTGCTGGTCGCTGTTCACGATCCATTCCACATTGCCGGTGGCTGATCGCTGCGCTCAGGCGCACGGATGCCTCCTTTTTCAACGCTGAGGAGAAAAAAATGAAACTTGCCAGACGTTTTTCAATTGGCACCGCCACTTTGGCCGTCGCGCTTTGCGCGGCATCGCCCGCATTAGCCCAGAAGAGGCCCAACGTCGTCATGCTCATGACCGACGATACCGGATGGAACGACTTCGGCGCGTACACGGGCGGGGGGAAGGCCCTCGGCCACCCGACGCCGAACGTCGATCGCGTCGCCAAGGAAGGCGCGACGTTCACCAGCTGGTACGGCCAAGCCAGTTGCACGGCAGGTCGCGCTTCGTTCATGACCGGGCGCATCCCCATCCGCTCTGCGCTTTCTGTCGTCACCGTTCCCGGCGACCGGAATGGTCTCAGGAAGGAGACGCCGACGATCGCCGAATTCTTCAAGAAGAACGGCTACGGCACCTACTTCTCCGGCAAGTGGCATCTCGGTGACAAGCCCGAGTTCTACCCGATCGAGCACGGCTTCGACGAGATGAAGGAATTCGCCGCCTATTACCCGGGGGTCTACGCCTATAGCGATACGTCGCCCAATGCACACCCGTGGTTCCCGAAATACAACGCCGCCTACTGGAAGATGTATCAGAGCGCCGTCAATCTGTACGAATGGGAAGGCACGGCGGGCAAGCCGGCGATCAAGAAGGAAATGATCACGCTGGACAATCTGTCGGAGTTCGATGTGCGACAGGCCGATTCGGCAGTCGCATACATCAAGCAGCACGCCAAGGACAGCAAGCCCTTCTTCATGGACGTCAACTTCATGAAGATGCACCAGCCGACCAGCCCGGCCAAGGCGTTCCAGGGCAAGACGCACCTGGGCAACTACTCGGACTCGATGATGGAACTGGATGCCAACATCGGCCGAATCATGGATGCCATTCGTGCCGAGGCACCTGACACGATCGTCATCATCACCGCCGACAACGGCGCCTGGCAAGACGCCTGGCCCGACGCCGGTACCCATCCGTACCGTGGCGAAAAGGGGTCCCCGTTCGAGGCCGGCTGGCGCGTGCCCGGAATCATGTGGTCACCGGGAAGAATCCCCGCCGGACTCACCCTGACCGAAATGATGTCGCACATCGATTGCTGGTCGACGCTTTCGGCGATGGCCGGCATCACGCCGCCGCCTCCTGGCGAGATGAAGGACAACAACGGCAAGGCCATCTACTTCGACAGCATCGACAACAGCGCCTACGTCACGGGCAAGGCGGAGCATTCGGCGCGGGCCTCATGGATCTATATCGACGGAGAAACCTTCCAGGGGGCCCGCGCGGACGTGGGTGATGATCCGGAAGCTCCGTGGATCAGGATCGCATGGAAGTCGCTCTTCACGTCCAAGGACACCTGGCTGGGCCCGGAGCTCAACCTCGGCGCCATCGGCTCGACCTACAACCTCACCATGGACCCGTTCGAGAAGTACGACATGACCTTCAACGGCGCCGTCGCGACGCGCAACCCGACGTCATCACCGGGCCGCTATTCAGGCATGGACAACGGATGGGCCATTTCGCTGATGGACGTGCCGCTCACGGAATTCAACAAGTCGATCATCAAGTATCCGAGCATCAAGCGATACCCGGGCGGAGCCTCGAACGACCTGTTGCCGAACCTGCAGCACCCCGAGAACCCGGTGCCCGCGATGGACGCGAACATGCCTACGACCATTAGGGCGCATTAACCGTTGGAAGGTGACAGGATCGGACTTGTTGCGCGTGCCCGGGGGGGCCCCGGGCGCCCGTCTCAGAAATCTTGTTGAGGCTGACGAAGCGCGGCGGATGGCCTCACTCGATGCCGACCGCGCAACGCCACTCTCGAATTGGAGGCTGCTATGGCCAAGGTGTCGAAAGAGTCTACAAGGGCGTCACCATCCAAGCCTGAGCCGGTCGTTGATGAGGTCTCGCCACGACTGTCCAAGACCGATCGTCATGCGATGGGCAAGGGCCTGCGCGACAAGTGCCCGCGCGAATCCCATGCCGCCTGGACACCGTTCATCGGTCGTCCGGACCCGCTCGGGTTGCTGCAGCAATCGAACGAGGGGCGCATTCCGGCGCTGATCCCGATTCGGTTTGGGCGCATGGTGCGCACACCATTCACCTTCTACCGGGGCGCCGCGCTCGGCATGGCGGCCGACCTGGCCGCGACGCCGGCCACGGGCCTTCGCGTGCAGGCATGCGGTGACTGCCATCTGATGAATTTCGGCGCCTTCGCCACACCCGAACGGCAAATGATCTTCGACGTCAACGACATGGACGAGACGCTTGCCGCACCCTGGGAGTGGGACGTCAAGCGACTGGCCGCGAGCTTCGTGCTGGCCTGTCGGAACAACCACTTCAGTGAGAATGCGGCGCGCGACGCCGTGCTGGCCTGTGCCCGGTCCTATCGGGAGCGCATGGCCGAGTACAGCCGGATGTCGGTCATCGAGGTCTGGTACTCCCGCGTCGACATCGAGAAGACGCTGGCGGCGATCAAGGACGACGAGGCTCGCAAGCGTTTGAACAAGCGCATCGCCGCAGCGCGCGAACGAAGCGTGCTGGAGCACGACTTTCCCAAACTCGCCGCAATGGCCGGCAAGACGCCGAGAATCAAGGACAACCCGCCCCTGATCTACCACCCGGGGGACGAAGGCGAGCAGTCCTTGCTCGAACGCACGCGGGGGGCCTTCGCCGCCTATCGGGAATCGATGCAGGAAGACCGCCGCACGCTCATCGATCACTATGACCTCAAGGACGCCGCGATCAAGGTGGTGGGCGTCGGCAGCGTAGGCAGCTTTTGCGCGGTGATGCTCTTGATGGCGGATGAAAGTGACCCGCTGTTTCTCCAGGTCAAGGAGGCGCGCGCATCGATTCTCGAAGCCTACGCCGGCAAAGGCCCGCACGCCAACCACGGCCAGCGGGTCGTGAACGGGTATCGACTCATCCAGGCGGCGAGCGACATCTTCCTCGGATGGACGAAGGGCTCGCTGGGCCGGCATTTCTATGTCCGCCAGCTGCGGGACATGAAGCTGAGTGCATTGGTCGACATATTCACGCCCAGCGTGATGAGCGACTATGCAACCCTTTGCGGCTGGACGCTGGCGCGTGCCCATGCCCGCTCCGGCGACCCGACGCTGATCAGTGGCTACCTGGGAAAGAGCGACATATTCGACAAGGCCATCGCCAAGTTCGCCGCCATCTATGCAGACCAGAGCGAGGGCGATCACGAGGTCTTGCGGAAGGCAGTTCAGGCGGGAGAGGTCGACGTGGTCATGGAGTCTGAATAGCTCGCCGCCGTTCAGATCTGGCGTCGCGACTCCTGCCGTCTTCGCGGGGCAGCCACCGGCAGGCCAGCAGCGCCAGGACAACGGCCCCGGCCGCGCAGCCGAACACGGGCTGCAGTCCGTGGCCCAGTGCGTCCAGGGGCGACAGCGCTGCCTTCATGCGATGCGCCAGCAGCACGGCCAGAAGCGCCACGCCGGACGCTCCGCCGAGGCTGCGCAGCATGATCGGCGCCGCCGTCGCGATGCCCATGTGCTGTGCGGGCGAGACGCGCTGCGCCACCACGGTGACGATCGGAAAGAGCAGCCCCAGCCCCAGGCCCAGCGGCAGCACGCCGGCCGACAGCGCCAGCGCCTGATGCGGCAGCCAGCGCAGCATGGCGACCATGCTGCCGAAAGACAGCAGCATCAGCAGGCAGGCCGCGCGCGCCAGGACGGCGGCCGGCGTCTGCGCGCGCAGCAGCTTGCCGCTGGCCACGGCCGCGATCGTGATGCCTGCCATCAGGGGCAGCAAATGCCAGGCCGAGCCCGTGGGCGACAGGTGCAAGCCGACTTGCAGGTACTGCGGCAGGAACACCACCGCGGTGTAGAGCGCGATTCCGGTCGTCAGCCCGATGAAGCTCACTGCCGCATAGGCCGGCCGGGCGAACAGCGACAGCGGCAGCAAGGGATGCGCGGCACGGCGCTGCCGCCACAGGAAGCCCAGCGCGAAGGTGGCGCCGAGCGCCAGCAGCAGCCAGAGCGAGACGCGCTCGGGCAGGTTCAGCTTCCCGTGCTGCGTGGCCAGCAGCAGGCTGACGAGCGCGGTCGTGAGCAGCACGGCGCCGAGCCAGTCGATGCGAGGACGCGGGCCCTGCTGCGCCGACGCCGGCTTCGACGGCAAGGTCAGGGCCAGCACGCTCCAGGCCAATGCCGCCAGCGGGACGTTCAGCCAGAAAGCCCAGTGCCACGACAGATGCTGCACCAGTGCACCGCCCAGCAGCGGCCCGAGCAGCGTCGACACGCCATACGCCGCACCCAGCAGGGCCTGGTAGCGCCCGCGCTGCTCGGGGGCGAACAGGTCGCGCACCGTCAGCATGGTCAAGGTCATCAGGCCGCCTCCGCCCGCCCCCTGCAGCGCCCGCGCGAGCACCAACTGGCGCACGTCCTGGCTCGCTCCGCAGGCCAGCGAACCCAGCAGGAACAGGCCGATCGCCAGCAGCAGCATCGGCTTCTTGCCCAGCACGTCGGCCAGCCGGCCGTACAACAGGATGACCACGGTGGCGGCCAGCAGGTAGGCGGAGAACGCCCACGCCAACGGCCATGCGCCGACGAGTTCATGCGCCATCACGGGCAGCGCCGTCGACAGGATGGTCTGGTCCAGTGCGGCCAGGACCAGCGTCAGCGCGAGCATGGCGAAGGGCAGCAGCGGGGGCGATTCATTGGGGCTTTTCAAGGGAAGTGCTTTCGACCGGGGCAAGGGGCGCCAGTGTCGGCAGCGGTATGGATTTTGTACAGTGCAATGAATTGAACATATGATTTCGCGTGACGAAAACATACGACCTCAATCTGCTGACCGCGCTCGACGCCCTCCTCGGCACCGGCAGCGTGACGGCCGCCGCCACGCGCATGCACMTGAGCACGCCCGCCATGAGCCACACCCTGGCGCGCATCCGCGAAGCCTTCGGCGACCCGATCCTGGTACGGGCGGGCCGCAAGCTCGTGCCCACGCCGCGCGCGCTGGCACTGGTGGAGCCGGTGCGCGCGCTGCTGGCCCAGGCGCAGGCGCTGCGCGCACCGGTCGATGCGCAAGGCCTGGCGGCGGTCAAACGGCGCTTCGTCGTTCGGGCACCCGAGGGGATCGCGGTGGTGTTCGGGGCCAGCCTGTCGCGCGCACTGGAGATCGACATGCCGCTGGCCACCTTGCAGTTCCTGCCTGAAACGCACGTCGACCCCGGCGCCTTGCGCGAAGGGCGGCTCGACCTCGACGTCGGCAGCTTCCGGAGCACCGACCCCGAGACCGAGACCCAGGTGCTGTCGCAGCAGACGCTGGTGGGAGCGGTTCGCACCGGTCACCCGTTGCTGAAGCCGGGCAAGAAGAAGAACCCCATGACGGCGCAACGCTTTGCCGCCGCGCGCCATGTCGGCGTCACGCCGCGTTCGGGCGAAGTCTCCGCAGTCGACACAGCCCTGGAGCAACTCGGGCTCGAACGGCACGTGGCGCTGCTCGTGCCCAGTTCCTTCTCTGCGCTGATCGCCGCCTCGCGCACGGACCTCGTGGCCAGCGTGTCCGAGCGCACGGCGCGCGGGATGGCGGCCTCGCTCGGACTGCAGGTGTTCGAGTTGCCGGTCTCCGTGCCGTCCGAGACCATGCGCATGGCCTGGCACCCGCGTCAGGGCGCCGACCCCGCGCATCAATGGCTGCGCGAGCGCATGCAGCGGGTGCTCAATGAACCGCGCTGGATCGTTCCGTCGGTCGCATCGCTGGCGACGGGAGCGAAGAAGGGCGTCGTTTGAGCGACCTTCGGTGATGCCGCCAGAGAGAATCAGCGTGCCGGCCGGGATCAAAGAACACCGCGCAGCCGACGGCCGCGCGATCGGGAGGGAAAAGGGGCGCGCCTCAGTGCGCCGCGTAGTCGACCTGGTGCCGCGCGATGCGCAGGTCGCCGATCTCCTCGCGCACGCGCAGGTGCGCGGGGTGCGTGGCGTAAGAGGCGAGTGATTCCTGGCTGTCGAACTCGCTGTACAGCACGAGGTCGCAGGCGTAGTCGGCATGGCTCAGGTCGACGCCGACTTCCAGGTGCAGCAGCCCCGGGATCTGGCCGCGCAGGCCCTCGAACTTGCCTCGGACCAGGTGGATGGCGCGGGCCTTCTCCTCGGCGGAGTCGCCGCGCAGGTTCCACATGACGATGTGCTTGAAGGTCATGGGTCGGACTCAGGCCGCGGGTGGGAAGCCGGCCTTCTGCGGCCACAGGTTCACGAAGGGCCGCACCGAGGCGCTCTGGTAGACGCCGGCTCGCGTGAAGGGCTCGTCGGCCTGCCAGCGCTCGGCTGCGGCGCGGTCGGAGAAGTCGATGGCCAGCAGGCTGCCGATCATGGTCTGGCCGTCGTCGCTGGTCAGCGGGCCGGCGAAGGCGATGCGGTCGGCCACCGCGGCGAGGTAGGCCTTGTGCTCGGGCCGCACGCGCAGGCGCAGTTCGCCGGCATCGGCACGGTCCAGGAGATGGAAAACGAAAATCACGGGAGTGCTCCGAAGAGGATGGATGAAGGGCGCACGGCTCGCCGCAGCGGGCCGCGCGCCGCGGGCTCACTTCTTGGCGATGGCGTCTTCCCACTTGGGGCAAGTGCGTGACTCGACGGGCGTCTCGTACTGCGCCACGTTGTCCTTGGCGATCACGGTCGCAGGGAAGACCACGTCCTTCTCGACCGGCAGCTTGCGCAGTTCGCGGATGGTGGTCATGGTCGACACGCAGCCCTGCAGGAAGCCGTTGTAATCGCCCGATGCGAGCATCTTGCCGGCCTTGATCGCGTCGATGGCTTCGTTGGTGCCGTTGATGCCCACCACCAGCGCCTTGCGGCCCGCGCCGTCGAGCGCCTCGATCACGCCCGAGGCCATGGCGTCGTTGGCGGCGAACACGCCGTCGATCTTGGGCTGCGACTGCATCAGGTTCTCCATCACCTGCAGCGCCTGCAGGCGCTGGTAGTTGCCCGGCTGCGAGGCCACCACCTTGACGCCCGGCGAGGCCTTGACGGCGTCGTTGAAGCCGCGCACGCGGTCGATGCTGGTGAGCGAGCCCTTCACGCCTTCGAGCACCACGAGGTTGCCCGTGCCTCCCATGGCCTTGATCAGGTACTTGCCGGTCTCCAACCCCAGCTGGTAGTCACTGGCGCCAACGAAGGCGATGAAGTTGCCGGTCTCGCTGCGGTCGGTCACGTTGACGACGGGGATCTTGGCCGCGTTGATCTTGCCGACGGCCGGGCCCATGGCCTTGTAGTCGACCGGCGTGAACACGATCGCGTCGGGCTTCTTGACGATCACGTCCTCGACCTGGCTCATCTGCTCGGGGATGCTGTCGGGTTTGGTCGGCACGTAATGCGTGACCTTCGCATTGAGCTGCTTGGCGGCCGAGTCGGCGCCCAGGCGCACGGCCTGGAAGAAGGGGTTGGTCTGGTTCTTGGTGAACACCGCGATGCGTTCACCGCTCTGAGCCTGCGCCAGCGAGGCGCCGCCCAGGACGAGGGCCAGCAGGGCGAGCCGGTGGGTTGCCTTTATCTTCATTTTCTGTCTCCTTTGCGAGTGAGGTTGTCGAGAAATACCGCCAGTACGACGATCACGCCCGTGACCACGGGTTGCCAGTTCGAGCTGATCGCCAAGAGGTTCATCCCGTTGAGCACCAGGGTCAGGATCAGCGCGCCGACCAGCGTGCCGAAGACCGAGCCGACGCCGCCGAACAGCGAGGTGCCGCCGATCAGCACGGCCGCGATAGCCGGCAGGGTGAGTGCTTCGCCGATGTCGCCTTCGGCCGAGTTGAGCCGTGCGAGGAAGATCAGGCTGGCGAGCCCGGCCATCGCGCCGCTCACGGCGTAGACCAGCACCAGGCGGCTCTTCACCGGCACGCCCGAGAGGCGCGCGGCCTCGGGGTTGGCGCCCACGGCGTAGATCTCCTGGCCCCAGCGCGTGCGCTGTGCAAATGCCACGCCGACGAACAGGAAGGCCACCATCAGGTAGACCGGGATCGGGATGCCCAGCCAGTGGCCGCTGCCGACGGCGCGGAAGGCCGCGGGGAAGCCGTGGATGGTCTCGCCCTTCATGAACCAGTAGGTCACGCCGTGCAGGATCCAGAGCATCCCGTAGGTCGCGATGAAGGGCGGAAGCCGCAGCAGCGTGATCATCGTGCCGTTGGCGATGCCGATCAGCAGGCCGCAGCCGAGCCCGGCGAACACGGCCAGCGTGATCGAGCCCGTGGCCTTCATCAGCGTCGCGGCCAGGCAGGCGCTCATTGCGACGTTCGCACCCACCGAGAGGTCGAGACCCGCGGTGAGGATCACCAGCGTCACGCCCGAGGCCAGCAGGAACAGCAGCGCCGCCTGCCGCAGCACGTTGACGATGTTGGTCGTGGTGAGGAAGGCGTCGCTCGCGAGGCTCAGCGCCAGGCAGAGCAGTCCGAGCGCCAGCAGCCGGAAGGCCACGCTGCGCACCGGATCCGGCAGCGATTGCCACAGGCCTTGCAGGCCCTGCGCGCCCTGTGCCGAAGCCGCGGTGTTCGAGGGAAGGGAGGGGGTCTTCATCACAGTGCTCACGATTGCTTCCCGCGGAACGCGTCGATCATCAACGCGAGGATGACGAGCAGGCCGATGGCCGACACCTGCACCGCCGAGCTCACGCCCAGCAGGTTGAGCCCGTTGCGCAGGACCCCCACCGCCAGCACACCGATCAGGGTGCCGAGCAGCCAGCCCTTGCCCTTTTCGAACGAGGTGCCACCGACCGCGACCGCGGCGATGGCGTCGAACTCCATGCCCAGCGCGGCGGTGGGATGGCCCGAGCTGATGCGCGCCGTCAGCAGCAGCGCCGCCAGGCCGGCCATGAGGCCGCCGACGACGTACACCGCCACCAGGTAGAGGCGCGTGCGCACGCCGGCCAGCGTCAGCGCCTCTCGGTTGCCGCCGAGCGCGAAGACGTTGGCGCCGAAGCGCGTGTGATACAGCACCACATGGAACACCGCGTAGGCGATGCCGGCAATCCAGATGGGCGCGGGCACACCGAGGAAGGCGCCGCCGTAGAACATCTGCACCGAGGCCGGGATGCCGACAACGCTCTGGCCGTCGGTCACTACCAGCGCCAGGCCCTGCGCCGCACCCAGCGTGCCCAGCGTCGCGACGAAGGGCGGGATGCCCAGGCGCGAGACCAGCGTGCCGTTGACCAAGCCGAAGGCCAGGCCCACGCCCAGTGCGGCCAGCAGCGCGAGGCTCACTCCGCCGGCGTTGACCGCCACCGTGGCCAGCACCACGTTGGCTAGCGTCAGCACCGCGCCCATCGAGAGGTCCAGGCCCTCGGTCATGATGATCAGCGTCATCGGCAGTGCGAGCAGCAGCAGGATGGTCGACTGCACCGCGACGTTGACCAGGTTGGCCACGTCGAGGAAGTTCTCGGTCGAGAACGCAAAGACCGCGCACAGGATGATCAGCATCATCAGTGCGCCACTGGCGCTGCCGGCGTGCTTCAGCCGCGCGATCAGCTTGCCGACGCCCTCGATGGGCTCGGCGCGCACGGTCATCTCATGCATGGTGCATCCCCAATGTCAGAATCGCTTCTTCGCTCATGGCGTCGCGGGCGAGTTCGCCGGCCACGCGCCCTTCGCGCATCACGTAGGTGCGGTCGCAGACGTTGACGATCTCGGAGAGCTCCGAGGAAATCATCAGCACCGCCGCACCCTTCTTCACCAGCCCGTCGATCAGGCTGAAGATCTCGGCCTTGGCGCCCACGTCGATGCCGCGCGTGGGCTCGTCGAAGATGAAGAGCCGCGCCTCGGCGCTGAGCCACTTGCCGATCACCACCTTCTGCTGGTTGCCGCCCGAGAGCACGCCCACGCGGCGGTCCGGCCCGGGCGTGGCGATGCGCAGCCGCGCGATCAGCTCGCGTGCCTGAGCCGCCGCCTTCGACGGCGAGAACAGGCCGCTCGGGAACAGCCTTGGCAGGCTCGCGAGCACCAGGTTCTCGCCCACCGAGCGGATCAGCGCCAGGCCCTGCGCCTTGCGGCTTTCGGGGATCAGCGCGGCGCCGAGCCGGCGTGCGTGCGTGGGGCCGCCGGTCTGGGGCCGGCCGAAGATCTCGATGCTGCCGGACGCGGTCGCGTCGGCGCCGAAGATGGCGCGCGCGACCTCGGTGCGGCCCGAGCCCACCAGCCCGGCCAGCCCGACGATCTCGCCGGCGCGCACGTTGAGGCTCACGTCCTGGATGCCCGAGCGCGCGCTCACGCCCTGCAGGCGCAGCGCCATCTCGCCGGGCTCGGTGCAGTAGGTGCGGCTGTACGACATGTCGACCTTGCGGCCGACCATCAGGCTCACCAGCTCGTCGGGCGCTGTCTCGCCGGGCATGCGAAAGCCCACCTTCTTGCCGTCGCGCAGCACGGTGATGCGGTCGCCCATCGAGAAGACCTCGGCCATGCGGTGGCTGATGTAGACCATCGCCACGCCCTGGCGCTTGAGCGTCTCGATCATCGCGAACAGCTTCTCGGTCTCGTTGTCCGAGAGCGCGGCCGTGGGCTCGTCGAGCACCACGATGCGCGCTTTCTGCGACAGCGCCTTGGCGATCTCGACCATCTGCTGCTGCGCCACGCCCAGCGTCGCGACCACGGTGTTGGGGTCGAGCGTCATGCCGAGCTGGTCCATGATCGCCTGCGCCTCGCGCCGCATGCGCGCATGGTCGACCAGGCCGGGCAGCCGGCTCTTGGGCTCGCGGCCGAGGAAGATGTTCTGCGCCACGCTGAGATAGGGCACCAGCGTGAACTCCTGGAAGATCACCGCGATGCCCAGGCGCTGCGCATCGGCCGGGCCGCCGATCACGACCGGTGCGCCCTGGTAGAAGAATTCGCCCGCGTCGGCGGTGTGCGCGCCGCACAGCACTTTCATGAGCGTCGATTTGCCGGCGCCGTTCTCGCCGAGCAACATGTGCACTTCGCCGCAGTGCAGCTCGAAGGACACGTCGTCCAGCGCCTGCACGCCGGTGAAGCGCTTGCTGATGCCGCGCAGTTCCAGGATCGGGACGCGCGGCGTGGCCGGCGCCGCGGGATCGTGTGGGGTGGTCATGCAGTCTCCGTTCTTGTGTGAGAGGTGGGGCGCGCCGGCTGCCAGCCCACGCCGGCGGCCAGGCGCTGCCCCGATGCGCGCAGCGCGGGCAGCCAGGCCTCAGGGTCCATCGGCCGGCCCGCGTCGTCGACCAGCATGCCGTGCCGCTTGCGCCACCGGCCCGCGACCATGACCGAGTCGATGTTGGCGAGGCTGGCCTGCATCAGCACGGTGCTGACCGGGTCGTGCACCGGCTGCATGTTGGGCAGCCGCGCATCGATGAGGATCAGGTCGGCCTGCTTGCCGGGCGTGAGCGAGCCGATGCGGTCTTGCTGGCCCAGCATGCGGGCGCCTTCCACAGTGACCCAGCGAAGTGCTTCATACGTTTGCAGCGTGGTGGTCGGCGGGATCACGGGGCCGTCGGCTGCAGCCGCGGCGCGGAAGGCCGCGTTGTCGAGCGCGCGCTGGTGCACGAGCGCGATGCGCGCGGCGGTCAGCATCTCGCCCGACAGGCCCGATTCGAGGTCGACGCCGATCGAGGGCGACACGCCGCGTTCACGCAGCCGCCCGACGATCGGGTGGCCGTGGCCCTGCGTCATCTCGTTCTCGGGCGTCAGCGAGAAGCTCATGCCCAGCGCGACGAAGCGGTCGAGCTGCGCATCGCTCAGGCCGTTGCCGTGCACGATGTTGATGTTCGGGCCGAGCAGGCCTTCGCGCTCGAGCACCGTCCAGCCTTCGGGTGCACGCGCGGCGCCGCCGCCCTGGTGCATCGAGGCGGTCAGCCCCAGCTCGCGGGCCAGCGCGAAGTCGGCCGCCGCGACCTCGAGCGTCGAGTAGTGCGGGCCCAACACCGCCATGCCCAGGCTCAGCAGGCCATCGGCCGCGAAACGCGGGTCAGCCTGCAGCCGCGTGATCTCGCTGCGCGGGTGCGCGACCTCCCAGAAAGGCGGCTCGCCGGGGCGCGGGTCGGGCTTGGGGCTGCCGTGGAAGAAGGCTGCGCGAATGCCGCTCTGCGCCAGCGCATCGACGGCCGCATCGGTGTGCGCGGGCGTCGGGTTGTTGTGGCACCAGTCGACCAGCGTGGTGGTGCCGGCATTCAACTGGTTGAGCGCGCCGGCATAGGTTCCGATGCGGACGTCCTCGGGCGTGAACAGCGTGCCCAGGCCCGCATGCATCCAGCGAAAATATTCCATCAGCGTCCAGTTGCTGGCCATGCCGCGCAACGCGGTCTGCCAGGTGTGCATGTGCGCATTGACCAGGCCGGGAAACACGATGAAGCCGCGGCCATCGATGACGGTGTCGGCTGCATCGGCCGGCGGCGCATCGTGCAGCGCGCCGACCGATGCGATGCGGCCGTCGACGATCTCGATACGGGCGTTCTCGATCACGCCCAGCGTGTCGTCCATCGACACGACCGTGGCGCCTGCGATGCGCGTGCGCGTGCGCATGCGCAGAGGCATCGGCGTGGACATCAGGCCGACGCCTCGCGTGCGGTGGTACCGGCGGCACGCGCTGCAGCGGGCGCAGCGACCGGGTTCAGCACGAAGCGGAAGTCCAGCGTGTAGAAGGGCACGGCGCTGCTGCCGCCGTCGGGCGTGGCGCCGGGTGCGTGTTCGATCCAGTCGGCGATCAGCGAGGAGCGCACGCCGAACACCGCGTCGGAGTCCAGGTAGCGGTCGCCGTTGCGGAACACGTGCGTGATGAGCCGCTCGAAGCCCGGCGCGGTGATCATGAAATGCAGGTGCGCGGGCCGCCACGGGTGGCGCCCCAGCGCCTCGAGCATCTTGCCGACCGGGCCATCGTGCGGGATCGGGTAGGCCTCGGCGCGGATGGTCTTGAAGTGGAAGTCACCGTTCGCGTCGGCGTTGAGCGTGGCGCGCGCGCGGAGCTCGTGCTCGCCGTTCTCGCGGGCGTACTGCACGTCGTAGTTGCCGGCCGCATCGGCCTGCCACACCTGCAGTTCGGCGTTGGGAATGGGCTGGCCGTCGGTGCCGACGATGCTGCCGCGCACGAAGCAGGGCTCGCCCTCGGCGCCGTTCGCGACGTCGCCGCCCAGCGGCACGTGCGGCGAGCCCTCGACGTGAAAGGGGCCGAAGACGGTGGCCTCGGTGCAGCCCTGCGGCTTCTTGTTGTTGAGCGCAGTCACCAGCATCGAGAGGCCCAGCGTGTCCGAGAGCAGGATGAATTCCTGCCGCACGTCGGTCGTGATGTGGCCCACGTCGGTCAGGAACTGGATGCCCTTGAACCACTCCTCTTCGGTCAATTCGACCTCGCGGGCGAAGGCATGGAGGTGCTGCACCAGGCTGGTCATGATGGCCTGGACGCGTGCGTCCTTGGCGTCGGCGTGCATCGCGATCACCGCACGCGTGATGTTGTCTTCGTTCAAATTTCGCATTGAAGTCCCCTTGTTCTGTGGCTGGTGCGAACTTTAGAAATCCTTGCGTTGCGCACCAAGTGGGCTTGGCGAAAACGTCATTTCCACGGAAAGGAAAAGGAAGGGTTTTCCCTTGTGTTGCGCCACCGCTCTGCGAAGGGGGGGGTGGCCATTGCTCGCAATGAGCAATGGCATCCCCGCATGATCGAGGCGACGCGGCTAACATGCGGCCTCTTTGAGAAGCGCTGCCGTCGTGTGCGGGGCGCCCCGCGCGAATCCGGCTGCATCGAGACAGCGGCTGCGGGAATGGAATGACTGTTGCAGCCAGCGGAAGCGTGCATCGCACGAAGCCGCGGGACTGCCAAATGATCTGGAGACGAAGTGGACCGTTGGACGGCGATGGAACTACTGGTGCAGACCGCCGAGTTGGGCAGCATGTCGCGTGCTGCCGAGGCGCTGGGTCTGTCGAACGCGGCTGCGAGCCGGCATCTGGCGGCGCTGGAGGAACGGCTGGGTGCGCGCCTGATCCAGCGCAGTACGCGGCGCCTGACCCTGACCGAGGTGGGCGAGAACTTCTACCGCAGCTGCAAGAGCGTGCTGGCCGACCTGAAGGATGCGGAGTCGGCGGCGAGTGCCACCACGCTGAACCCGACCGGCACGCTGCGCATCACGGCGTCGCTGTCGTTCTCGGTCCATCACATCTCGCCGCTGCTTCGCGAGTACACCAACCGCTACCCGAACGTGACGGTGCACGTGGAGGCAGCCAACCGTTACTACGATCTGATCGACAACAACATCGACGTGGCGATCCGCACGCGCGAGTACGAGAACGAATCGAACATCACGATCCGCCGGCTCGCGGCCACGCGCCGCATCCTGGCCGCGTCGCCCGGTTACCTCAATGCCTTCGGCATGCCCCTGAGCGTGGACGAACTCGAGCACCGGCCGCTGCTGCTCTACACCTACAGCAACAACCCGAACGAGCTCACCTTCCGCCGTGGCGACGACACGAGGAGCGTGAAGATCAAGGGGCTGCTGGAGTCGAACGACGGCCAGGTGCTGCGCACCGCCGCGCTCGACGGCATGGGCATCGTGGTGCAGCCCAAGTACATCCTCTATGACGACCTGGTCGCGGGCCGGCTGGTGTCGGTGCTGGACGACTGGGATCTGCCGCAGCTGAGCATCAACATCGCCTTCCAGAACCGGCGTCACATGTCGGCGAAGGTCCGCACCTTCATCGACTTCCTGGTCGAGCACTTCGAGCGGATGGACTACGACCGCAAGTGGACCAGCTTCGACCAGCCCATGGAAGTGCGTACGCCCGTGGCGGACGCGGGCGCCGCCGCTAAGCAGTAGCGATGCCCGCGCCGCGTGCTGCGACGCGGATGATGGCCGCGTAGTCGAGTTCGGCGTCGCCCTGCGCCACGGCGGCATGCAGCATCTGGCCGACGCTGGCGGTGAGGGCCAGCGGCACATGGAACTGCGCACCGGCTTCGAGGATCAGGCCCACGTCCTTCTGCATCTGGTCGACCGTGAAGGTCGGCGTGTAGTCGCGTTCGCGCAGTTGCACCGCCTTGGCCTTGACGATGGGCGAACCGACCGCGCTAGCGCCGATCACATCCCACATCTGGCGCCAGTCGAGCCCGCCCTTCTCTCCCAGGATCAGCGCTTCGGACAGCATGCCGCTGGTGGCGGCGATCATCAGGTTGACAATCAGCTTCATCAGCCGCGCCTGGTCTTCGCCGCCGACATAGAACTGCGTCGGGCCGAAGGTCTGCAGCAGCGGCTTCACGCGCGCATAGGCATCGGCCGGACCCGACGCCATCACGGTGAGCTGCGCCATCTCGGCCATCTTGTTGTTGCCCGAGACGGCGGCGCGCACGTGCGCGATGCCCTTGGCAGCGCAGACGGCCGCCGCCGTGGCACTGGCCTGCAGTGAAACGGTGCTGGTGTCGACGTAGACGGTGCCCGCGCCTGCATGCTGTACGACCTCGTCAGCGACTGCGAGAAAGGCGGCATCGTGCGGCAGTGACGAGATCACCACCTCTGCCGCGGCCACCGCGGCCTGCAGCGAATCCTTCAAGGCCAGACCGGCACGGCGGGCCCCGGCCTGCGCGGCCTCGCTGCGGTCGTACACCCACACGGTGTGGCCGGCGGCCACGAGATGGCGGGCCATCGGCAGGCCCATCTTTCCGGCGCCGATCATTGCGATGTTCACGTTGAGTCCTTTGTTTTGCGTGTTCCGAGCATGCGTGCATCGGCGAGGGCGCGCACGCCGTGCGCTAGACGACGCTGAAATGGTACCCAAGCAAGGACGGCGTGGCACTTCTCAGATGCGATCAGAAATGGAGAACTCTTTTCCATTTCTGAAGCATCGGGGTGGGACGGGTGAGTCGCTTGCGCCCGTGGTCAACACGGCGCCCTGGGTGCTTCGCCCTGTGATTCCGGCCCGCGGCGTGTTCGGTCAACCGGGCCAATGAAGCGCGAGGGGTCGATCGTGTCGACGGTGTTGTCGAGTTGACGCTCGATCTCCGCCGCTCACACACCCGGCCGAGAGGCGCCGCGCCTTCAGTTCATCCTCTCTGGATTTCGAGCCTTCGGCGCGTCCTGGCGTCAGCTCAGATGCTTGCCGATGAGCCCTGCAATCTCGAACATCGTCACCTGGTCCTTGCCGAAGACAGGCTTGAGCTTGGCGTCGGCGTTCACGTTGCGCTTGTTCGTCGCATCCTGAAGATTGTGTGCCTTGATGTAGACCCAGAGCTGCTTCACCACCTCGGTACGCGCCAACGGCGCGGCGCCGATCACGGCGGCCAGTTCGGCGCTCGGCGTCAGGGCCTTCATGAAGGCCGGATTGGCCGCACGCTTCGCCGGCGCTTTGTTCGCGGGCGCTGCAGTCGCGGTGGGTGCGGATTTTGCTGTTGCCATTGCTTCTTTGTGTCGATCTTGAAAGCTGCCTATGGTACCGGGTCGCAGCTGCGACCCCAAGCGATTCCCTCAAAGTGGCCCGCATGAACACAACCGATTCTCACCGGTGCCTGAACACCGGCTTGCGCTTGGACAGAAAGGCGTGCATGCCTTCGTGCGCATCCTCGCTGGCAAAACGCGCATGGAGTTGCCGCCGCTCGAAGCCGATGCCCTCCGAAAGCGGGAGCTCCCAGGCGCGGTTCACGGACTCCTTGATCGCCATCAATGCCGGCAGCGAGAAGGCCGCAATGCGGGCCGCCAGATCGAGGGTCTCGGCCAGCAGCCGCTCGTCCGCCACCACCCGCGAGACCAGGCCGCAGCGGTCGGCTTCCGCCGCATCCAGCATGCGGCCCGACAGGCACATGTCCATCGCCTTGGCCTTGCCGATGGCGCGCGGCAGGCGCTGGGTGCCCCCGGCGCCGGGCAGCATGGCGAGCTTGACCTCGGGCAAGGCGAAGCGGGCGGATTCGGCGGCGATGATCATGTCGCACGCCATCGCCAGTTCGCAGCCTCCGCCCATGGCGAAGCCAGCCACCGCCGCAATCACCGGCTTGCGCACGCGCCGGATGGTTTCCCAGTTGCGCGTGATGAAGTCGCTCTGGAACACATCCATGTAGCTCCAGTCCGCCATCGCCGCGATGTCGGCCCCGGCGGCGAAGGCCTTGTCATTGCCGGTGATGACGATGACGCCGATGTCCGCATCGGCATCGCAGGCCTGCAGCGCCGCGCCCAGCGCGTCCATCAGCGCATCGTCGAGCGCGTTCATCTGTCGCGGCCTGTTCAGCGTGAGGAGGCTCACCCGGCCGCGCGTCTCCACCAGGATCGGTCTGTCTTGCATGGCAGGCTCGCTCAGTCCACGACGATCTTCTGTTCCTTGATCAGCGCGGACAACAGCGTGCCCTCGTCGACCAGCAGCTTGCGGAAGTCCGCCGTGTCCATCGCGATCGGCTCGGCACCGAGGTCGGCATAGCGCGCCTTGACGGCCGGCTGCGCCAATGCCTTGCCCAGTTCGCGGCTCATGCGGGCCATGATGTCGGGGGAAGTCCCGTTGGGCGCCCACAGGCCGAACCAGATGTCGAGGTTGGCCCCCGGAAAGCCCTGCTCGCTCACGGTCGGGACCTCGGGAAAGAACGGGGAGCGCCGGGTGCTCACGACGCCCAGCAGCTTGACCTTGCCGGTGCGAATGTGCGGGAAGGCGATGCCCGGGTCGCAGACGAAGTCCGCCTGGCCCGACAGCACATCCTGCAGCGCAGGGGCCGCGCCGCGATACGGGATGTGGGTGATGTAGGTGCCGGTGGCCTGCTTGAACAGTTCGCAGGCGAGGTGCGGCGCCGTGCCGGCGCCGGCCGAAGCGTAGGACAGCGTGCCCGGCTTGGCCTTGGCCAATGCCACCAGTTCCCGAACGTCCCTGGCGGCCATCTGGGGCTTCGCGACCAGGTACATCTGGGTCCGTCCCACACTGGCCACCGGCGTCAGGTCGCGCGAAGGCAGAAGGTTCGACTTGAACAGCGAGGGGTTGGCCGTTTCCACCGAGGTGGGCGCGATCAGGAAGGTGTGGCCGTCCGGCGCGGCGCGCACCACTTCCGAGGCCGCGATGTTGCCGCTTGCGCCGGGCTTGTTGTCGATGATGACCGTTTGGCCCAGCGATTCGGAGAGGGCTTGCGACAGGATGCGCGCCATGACATCGGTGGTGCCGCCCGGCGCGAAGCCGACGACCACGCGGATGGGCTTCGCGGGCCAGTGGCCGGCCGTCTGCGCCTGCGCGGAACAGCCGATGCCGAACAGGGCGAAGGCGGCGAGCGCCAGGCCCCGGCGTGCGGCCGCTGCGGTATGAATGAACATGGTCTTGTCTCCTTGGATGGGTGGGAAGGCGTGAGGCGTGGCCGCTCAGGCTGCGTTCTCGCGCAGCAGCTCGCGCAGCTTGAATTTCTGGATCTTTCCGGACGGCGTGGAAGGCATCGCGTCGCGCACGACCAGACGTTCCGGGATGTACTGGAGCGCCACCTTCTGCCCTTTCAGGAACTGCACGATCGAGGGCAGGTCGACGCTGTGGCCCGGCCTGGGCACCACCACCGCGCAGGCCCGCTCGCCCAGGCGCTCATCGGGGTAGGCGACGATGGCGGCCATGGCGATGTCCGGGTGCCGGTACAGCAGCGACTCGATCTCGACCACCGGAATGTTCTCGCCGCCGCGGATGATCACGTCCTTGCTGCGGCCGGTGATGCGGATGTAGCCCTGCGCATCGATGCGTGCCAGGTCGCCGGTATCGAACCAGTCGTCGGCGTCGGTGCCGTTGAGATGCGAGCGCCGCAGATAGCCGCCGAAGTTGGAGCAGGCGCGCACCAGCAGCCGTCCGGGCTGGTCGGGTGGCAGCACCCTGTCGTGCTCGTCGACCACCTTGAGCTCGACGCCGGGCAGCGCAAGCCCATCGGTCGTGACGGCGCGTTGATCGTCGTCGTCCAGCCGGATCAGGGTGACCGCGCCGTTTTCGGTCATGCCCCAGGCGGACACGATCTTGGTGCCCAGGACCTGGCGCGCCTGCTCCACCAGCGGGCCCGGAATCGGCGCGCCGGCACACAGGAAGGTCCGCAGGCTCGGTACCTCCTGGCCCGTTTCGGCGACGGTCCTGGCAAGGTCCGCGAGGAACGGCGTGGAGGCCATCGTGAAGCTGGCTCCCTCGGCCCGGATCAATTCGATCGCCCGCTTCGGCTCCCAGATGTCCTGCAGCGCCGCGCTGGCCTTGAGCATGATCGGCATCATCAGCCCGTACATGAAGCCGGTCTGGTGCGCCATCGGCGAAGCCATCAGCACCACGTCGCCGGCGCCCAGGCGCAGGCGCTGCGCATAGGGAATGATGTTCGCCATCGTGGTGTTGGCCGAGTGCATCACGCCCTTGGGTTCGCCGGTGGTGCCCGAGGTGTAGATCAGCTGCATCACGTCATCCGGGCCGGGCCGGCTGCGCGTGAGGATGTCGTGCGCGTCGGGCTCGTTCTCCCAGGCCGGACCGCTGAGCAGCGCCTCGAAGCTGTCGGCGCCCGCGCCGTCGACCACCACGATCTGCTTGAGGTCCGGCAAGGCCGGTTGCAGCTCGACCAGCATGCGCTCGAAGTCGAAGCCGCGAAAGGTCTTCGGCACGATCACGACCTTGGCTTCGCCGTGCTTGAGCATGAACGACAGCTCGCGCTCGCGGAAGATGTGCATGAGCGGATTCATCACCGCGCCGATGCGCGAGCAGGCGAGGTAGGTCAGCGTGAACTGCCACCAGTTCGGCAGCTGGCAAGCCACCACGTCATCGCGGCCCACGCCCAGGCGGGAAAGCCCGACCGCGATGCGATCGGCCATGCGGGCCATTTCGCGGTAGGTGAAGCGCATCGTGGCGCCCTCTTCCACCCGGAGCGCCGTCAGCGCGAGCTTGTCGGGGCAGTCCGCCAGGCAGGCGTCGAGGTCGTCGTTGATGGTGCGGTCATGCCAGAGGCCCTGCGCCACCATCCGGGCGCGGCGCGGGGGCAGCAATACGGCGTCGAATTCCATGGTCTTGTCTCCTCGTTGTGGTGGGCGTCGTTGTCGACGGATCAGGCGGGCACCGCATCGCGGCCGGCGCGGGTGCGCGCCACGATGGTCTTCATGATCTGGGCCGTGCCGTCGCCGATCTGGAAGCCCAGCACGTCGCGCAGGCGCTGCTCCATCGCGCCACGGTCATAGCCGCCGTGGCCGAACATCAGCAGGCACTGGTGGATCGCGTCGTAGGCCAGCTTGGGCGCCCACCACTTGCACATGGCCGCCTCGGCCGTGTGCGGCGCGCCCTTGTCTTTCAGCCACAGCGTCTGCAGGCACAGCAGGCGGGCGGCGGTGATCTGGGTGTCGAAATCCGCCAGCGGGTGCGACACGCCCTGGAAGGCCGACAGCGGCTTGCCGAAGGCCTCGCGCTGGGCGACGTACGCCCAGGTCTCCTCCAGTGCCACGCGGGCCACGGCCAGGACTTGCAGGCCGATGAGCGCGCGCGAGTAGTCGAAGCCTTGCATCACCTGCACGAAGCCCTTGTTCTCGGCGCCGAGCCGGTGGCTCACCGGCACGCGCACGTTCTCGAAGAACAACGAGCCGCGGCCGATCGCGCGCTGGCCGTGGCAGTCGAAGCGGTTGCGCGTGATGCCGGGCAGATCCATCGGCACCAGCAGTGCGGTGACGCCATGGGCCGCCGATTCCACCGAACCCGTGCGGCCGAACACCACCGCCGCGTCGGCCTGGTCGGCGGCCGAGATCGAGGTCTTTTCGCCGTTCATCACGTACGCGTCGCCCACGCGCTCCACGCGCAGGCGCAGGTTCGCCGCGTCGGAGCCTCCGCGCGGCTCGGTCAGGGCGATCGCGAGCAGCGCCTCGCCGCGTGTCAGCTTGCGCAGCCACGGGTTGACGATGTCGGTCTGGCCGTGCTGCGAGAGGATCTGGCCGTTGAGCGAGGCCAGCAGATTGACGTAGGACATGCTCAGGTCGGCGCGCGCGATCTCCTCGTGGATCACGCCGGCGGCCAGGCAACCCATGCCCTGGCCGCCATGTGCCTCGGACAGTTCTGGCGCGATGAATCCCATCTCGCCCATTTCGCGCATCAGGCGACGATCCAGTTCGCGGTTCTTGTCGCGCTCCAGGAATCCGGGCGCGATGCGTTCGGTCGCGAAGCGGCGCGCGTGGTCGCCGAGCGTGGTCAGGTCTTCGTCGAGGTACGGGTTCATGACATGTCTCCATGGGTGCGCTGCGCCGCGGCGCGATACGCGATGCGCCGGGCGTTGCGGGGGTTTCGAAAGGCGGTGGACGGGGCTTTACTTGGCGTACTTGCGGAAGTCGGGCTTGCGCTTTTCCTTCAGGGCGTTGACGCCTTCACGCGATTCCTCGGTGTCGTAATAGAGCTTGAGCGCGTACATGCCCATGCCGGCGATACCGCTCTGATGCGCCGTGTCCATGTTGAAGCTGCGCTTGGCGATGGCGATCGCCGTGGGGCTGCGCTCGCAGATCTCCTCGGCCCACTTCTGCACCTCGGCGTCGAGCTGGTCGTGCGGCACCACCGCGTTGGCCAGGCCCATGGCCACGGCCTCGGCGCCGCTGTAGCGGCGATTGAGATACCAGATCTCGCGCGCCTTCTTCTCGCCGACCACGCGGGCCAGGAAGGCGGTCCCGTAGCCCGGATCGACCGAGCCCATCTTGGGGCCGACCTGGCCGAAGATGGCCTTCTCGGACGCGATCGTCAGGTCGCAGATCGTGCACAGCACGTTGCCGCCGCCGATCGCATAGCCCTGCACGCGGGCGATCACCGGCTTGGGCACATTGCGGATCGCGTCGTGCAGTTCTTCCATCGGCAGGCCGATGGTGCCGCGTCCGTCATAGTTGCCGTCGTGGGCGGACTGGTCGCCGCCGGTGCAAAAGGCCCGGTCACCGGCGCCGGCCAGCACGATGGCGCCCACGCCGCGGTCGTAGCCGGCGCGGTTCAGCGCCTTGATGAGTTCGTCGCAGGTCTGGCCGCGAAACGAGTTCATCTTCTCGGGCCGGTTGATGGTGATCCAGGCCACGGCGTTGCGTACTTCGTAGAGGATGTCTTCGAATTCCATGATGTTCTCTCTGTGGGTTGAAGGGGGTTCAGGCCGGGGCTCAGCCGTTCATGGTCAGGCCGCCGGAGACGCTCAGCACCTGGCCGGTGACGAAGGCCGCGTCATCGCTCGCGAAGAAGAGGATGGCGCCCGGCAGGTCGTCCGGCTGGCCGATGCGGCCCAGCGGAATCGAGCGCGTGAAGGCCTCCATCAGCTTCTCGGGATTGCCCGCGCCTTCCTTGTATTCGGCGAACAAGGCCGTGTCGGTCGGCCCCGGGCACACGACGTTGACGGTGATGCCGTGGCGCGAATGCTCGCGGGCGATGGTTTTCGAGAAGGCCACCAGCCCGCCCTTGCAGGCGGCGTACACCGCTTCGCCGGAGGAGCCGACGCGCGCCGCGTCGGACGCGATGTTGACGATGCGGCCGGCCTTGCGCGCCGCCATGCCGGGCAGCACCGCGTGGTGCATGTGCAAGGCGCCGGTGAGGTTGATGGCGATCAGCTTGTCCCACTGCGCCGGCTCGGTCTTGGTGAAGGGCTTGAACACGTCCCAGCCGGCGTTGTTGACCAGCACGTCGATCGGACCGAAACGCTGCGCCACGGCGGCCACCGCGGCATCGACGCCGGCGCGCTCGGTGATGTCGCAGCGGAAGGCCTCGGCCTGCCCGCCATCGGCGCGAATCCGGGCCGCGACCTGCTCCGCCGTGTCGAGGTTCAGGTCGAACACCGCCACCTTGGCGCCTTCGCGTCCGAAGCGGCGGCAGGTCGCGCCGCCGATCCCGCCACCGCCGCCGGTGACCACCACTGTCTTGCCTTCGAATCTTTGCATGAGGTTCTCCAATCAGGTTTCAAGCTTGCTATCGTCTGACGGCTGCATCCTTGGTTCGGATTGCTTTTACGTCAATGTGTTTACCTATTGTAGGATGCCGGTCTGGCGCTTGCATAGCAATTTTTCAACGAGAAATATCATGGTTACCCCTAATGAAAACAGCGAAACAGCCCGGATGGAGCTTGCCAATCGCGTTTTCTTCAGACTGTATCAATGTGCCAATATGTTGCACAAAACAGGGACCCGAGCGGTCGAGGCCGAAGGGCTGACCACGCAGCAGTGGGCGGTGCTCGGAGCGCTGTCCAGGCCGGCGGTGAGCGATGGGATGAGCGTGGGAGATCTCGCGCGCTATCTCAAGGTGAGCCGGCAGAATCTTTCCGGGCTGCTGAGCCGGATGGAGCGCGACGGCCACATCGGCACCGCGCCCGACGGACGCGACCGGCGCTCGCGCCTGGTCACCATGACCGAATCAGGACGGCATGTGTGGCTGGTGGAAGCCCAGCCGAAGATCCACGGCTACTACGAGAAAGTCCTCGACGGCTTTTCCGTCAACGACGTCACGCACACCCTGCACTACCTGCTCAAGATCCTCGAGAACATGCAGCGGGTGGACGATGAACAGGGTGGCGTGCCGGAGCCATGAACCCAGGGCGCCCGCCTCGTCGAGGAACAAGGTGCCGCCGTGGTCCCATGGAGCCATGAACCCAGGGCGCCCGCCTCGTCGAGGAACAAGGTGCCGCCGTGGTCCCATGCGCACCACGGCACCGGCCGGCAGGCAGGCGCGGCACCCGGGGCTTCAGTCCGGCGACTGCGACAACCGCTCGCGGTACATCTCGCGCAGCCGGGTCTTCAGGAACTTGCCGGTGGCGGTCTTGGGGATCGCCTCGACCCACTCGAAGTCGTCGGGCAGCTGGAAGCGCGCCAGCTTCGGCCGCAGGAATTCGCGCAGCCCCGCCGCGTCGAGTTCCGCGCCTGGACGCCGCACCACCACCACCAGCGGCCGCTCGCCCCACTTCGGATGCGGGATCGCGACCACCGCGGCCTCGGCGACCGCGGGATGGCCCATGGCCAGGTTCTCGAGCTCGACCGAACTGATCCATTCGCCGCCCGACTTGATCATGTCCTTGCTGCGGTCGACCAGGTGCATGTAGCCCTTGGGGTCGATGGTCCCGATGTCGCCGGTGCGCAGCCAGCCGTCGGGGGTGAACTTGCCCGGATCGTTCGGCGTCGCGTGGTAGGACCCCGTGACCCACGGTCCGCGCACCTGGACTTCGCCGGCCGACTTGCCGTCCCAGGGCTGCAGGCCCTCGGCTTCGTCGACGATGCGCATCTCGACCAGCGGCGTCGCGATGCCCTGCATCGCGCGCACCGCATGCTGCTCTTCGGGCGGCAGCGCCAGGTGCTCGGGCCGGATGACCGGCACGCTGCCCAGCGGCGAGGTCTCGGTCATGCCCCAGCCCTGCACGATGCGCATGTCATGCTGCGCGAAGTTGGCGATCATCGAGGTCGGCACCGCCGCGCCGCCGACCAGCATCCGCATGCCTTTCACGAGCTTGCGTTCGCGCGTTGGATTCACGAGCGATTGCCAGATCATCATCCAGATGGTGGGCACGCCGAGCGCCATGGTGGCCTGCCCCTCCTCCATCAGGTCGAGCAGGTCCTCGCCGCCGAGATGCGGGCCGGGCAGGATCTGGCCGGCGCCGACCATCATGGCCGAGAAGGGAACGGCCCAGGCATTGGCATGGAACATCGGCGTGACCATCATGACCTGGTCGCGCACCGACAGCGCGAACAGGTCGGGGATGCAGCCGGTGATGGCATGCAGCACCATCGAGCGGTGCGAGTAGACGACGCCCTTCGGCCGTCCGGTGGTGCCCGAGGTGTAGCACATGCCGACGGCCTCGTTCTCGTCCTGCTCCGGGTATTGGTAGGCGCTGGCGTCGCCCTCGATGAAGTCCTCGTAGCTCTGCATGCCGGCGGGCAATGCGGCGCCGCCGAAGGGCACGACGACGACGCGCGGCTGCTGCTTGAGCAGGGGCGACACGCGCTCCCAGATCGGCAGCAGCACGTCGTCGACGACCAGCACCCGGTCGCCGGCGTCTTCCATGATGTAGGCGATGTCCTCGGGCGAGAGCCGCAGGTTGAGGGTATGGAGCACCGCGCCCGCCGCCGGGATGCCGAAGTAGCACTCCAGGTGCCAGGCGTGGTTCCAGCTCATCGTCGCGACCGCTTCGCCCCGCGCGATGCCGGCCTTGGCGCGCAAGGCCTGCGCCAGCTGCCGGGCCCGGCGCCGGATCTCGCCGTAGCTGCGCCGGTAGGTCGACTTGTCGGGCAGGCGTCCCAGCACGCCACGGTCGCCGAAGTAGGTTCCGGCACGTTCGAGGATCATGTTGGTGCTGAGCTGCACCGGCATCATGGTGGACTTCATCGGGGTGTCTCCGTGGCTGCTTGTCGCAATCGAATCCGGACCGCGCCGCATGATAGGACGAGGCCGGCCTCGGCCGCCAGGGGCGCCAGGGATTTCGAGCAGTCTTCCTGCCTCAACTGCGCTTCGCGGCCGAGGCGCCCGTCTTGGCGGTCCTGGGCCTGGGCGGGCGCGGACGGACCGGCTTCTGCTCGGCGTCGCGCAGCGCCGCATCGATCAGGGCGTCGGCCATCCACAGCGCCGTGCGTTCGACCTCCCGATCGCCCAGGCCCCAGATGTCCTTGAGGATCACGTAGGGCTCGATGCCGTAGACCACCGACAGCGCGTGGTGCAGCCGGTCGCGCACGGCCGGGCTCATCAAGGGCGCCAGCGGCTCGATCGCGTGCTCGAGGATCCGCACGCGATGGCCGCGCCGATAGGGCTCCTCCTCCAGCAGCCCGGCGCGCTCGAGCCCCCACTGCTCCAGCGAGAGCTGGGCGGCGGCACGCAGCTGTGCCTCGAACTCCTTGAAGCGCGGGAAGGTCTGCAGGAACAGCTCGTGCACGCGGTCGCGGCCGTTGGGGTTGGCGGACGCCAGCTTGCGCACCGGCCCGAGCGAGCTGTCGATCACCGCGGTGACCAGCGCGCTGCGGCTCGGGAAATAGCGGTAGGCCGTGGCCCGCGACACCTTCGAGCGCGCCGCCGCCTCGGCCACCGAGGGAATGTGACCGCTCTCCTGGATGATGGTCATGGCGGTGTCGAGCAGCAGCCGGAAGGTGGCGGCCCGGACGCCGCGCTCAGGAGGCGTCGGCGGTTCGCTCAGCTTGTGTTTCAGTCTCGCCATCGGGTTTGTACGGGCCTTGAGGTGCCTGCGGTCTATTGTGAACAGCGGATGCCGGATCGTATGATGCAGCCATCCCGATTTGAGACGCAAGTCTCAAACATGACTTCCTGGACTTCGAGGCCGCCGGTGCACACCGGCCGGACCGCGAGGCGATATGGAGACAAAGTCGATGCGCCTGGCAAGCTGGAGTTGGGGTGGACGCGACCACGTGGGCACGATCTCGCCGGACGGGCGGGAGGCCACGCCGCTGGGCGTTCGCGACCCATCGCTCGGGACCTTGCCGCTGATCCAGGCGCTGGCACGCGGCGAGCCGCTGCCGCAGCCTTCGGGGACGCGGCTGCCGGTCGAGGTGGTCACGCTGCGCGCGCCGCTGCCGCGTCCGCTGCGCAGCCTCTTCTGCGTCGGGCGCAACTACCGTGCGCATGCGGCCGAGCTGGCCGGCTCGGTGTTCCGCGCCGCGATGCCCGAGACCGATCCCTGGCCGATCGTCTTCGGCAAGCTCGGCGAATGCGTCGTCGGGCCGCACGATACGGTGCGCCTGCCCTCGCCGGCCGCATCGATCCAGATCGACTACGAATCCGAGCTCGCGGTCGTCATCGGCCGCGGCGGGCGCGACATCCTCGCCGCCCACGCGATGGACCATGTGTTCGGCTACACGGTGGTCAACGACGTCACGGCGCGCGACGTCCAGATGCGCCACCAGCAGTGGGACCTGGGCAAGAGCTTCGACACCTTCTGTCCGATGGGCCCCTGGATCGTCACTGCCGACGAAATGGACGGACGCGCGACACGCGTGCGCGGCTGGGTCAACGGCGCGCCGCGCCAGGACGGCCAGACGCGCGACATGATCTTCGACATCCCGACCTTGATCGAGACCTGTTCGCGCGGCATCACGCTGTACCCGGGCGACGTGATCGCCACCGGCACGCCCTCCGGCGTGGGCATGGGCCTGAAGCCGCCGCAATGGCTGCGCTCGGGCGACGTGGTGCGTATCGAGGTCGACGGCATCGGCGTCATCGAGAACCGTTTCGAGTAGGCCATGGGCTTCCAGTGGATCGACCGCATCGCGGTGGAAGAAGAAGGCGAAGGCCCGGCCGTCGTTTGCGTGCACGGGCTCGGCGGCAGCTCCAACACCTACACGCCGCTGATGCCGGTGCTGGCGCGGCATCGGGTGATCCGGGTCGACCTGCCGGGCAGCGGCCGCTCGCAGCGCGCCGAGGGTGCGTTGTCGATCGAGCGCTATGTCGCGACGATGCTCGACGTCTGCGATCGCCTCAAGGTCACCCGCGCGCACTGGATCGGCCATTCGATGGGCACCATCGTCTGCCAGCACGTCGCTGCCTTGCATCCGAAGCGGGTCGCGAGCGTGGCGCTGTTCGGTCCGCTGATCGCGCCGCCCGATGCGGCGCGCACCGCGATGACTGCGCGGGCCGCCAAGGCGCGCGAGGGCGCGGCCGGCATGCAGGAGATCACCCAGGCGCTGCTGCAGGGCGCCATCTCGGCCGATACCCGCCAGCGGCTGCCCGTGGCCGTGGCCTATGTCCGAGAAAGCCTGATGCGCCAGGAGGGCGAGGCCTATGCACGCAGCTGCGAAGCCCTGGCCGGCGCCCAGGCCGCCGCGGTCGAGCAGATCGAAGCACCGGTGTTGCTGGTGACCGGAGATGAAGACGGCGTGGCGCCGCCGCAGGCCGTGCGCGCGATGGCCGAGCGGCTGCACCGCGCAGAAAGCAAGCGCGTGGTGGTGCTGCCACGCTGCGGCCACTGGACCCCGATCGAGCGCCCCGACGAGTGCCAGCGCGAGCTGCGCGACTTCCTCGCGACCCATGCAAGGAGCCTGACATGGCCGACGTGATGTTCACCAACGTGCGGATCTTCGACGGCGGCGGCGAGGCGCCCTTCAGCGGCGATGTGCTGGTGCAGGGCAACCGCATCGCGCGCGTCGTCAAGACCGGCTACGGCGCGCGCCCGGCGCCGGTGTCCGGCGCGCAGGTGATCGACGGCGCCGGCGCCTTCCTGATGCCGGGCATGGTCGAGGCCCACACGCATTTCTCGTGGAACGACCAGCCGAGTCTCGACGCGATCCAGCGCATGCCGCCCGAGGAGCACATCCTGTGGTGCGCCGAGGTCGCGAAGCGCTACCTCGACATGGGCTGGACCAGCTGCGTCGGCGCCGCCACCGCCAAGCCGCGGCTCGACGTCGTGATCCGCAACGCCATCAACGACGGCACCATCGTCGGCCCGCGCTACCTCGCGGCCAGCCAGGAGATCACGGTGCCCGGCGGCCTCGGCGACACCACGCGGCCGCACCTGCCGCAGCCCGAGTTCGCCTTCGGCGCGATCGTCAGCGGTGCCGAAGAGATGCGCCGCTGCGTGCGGATGTTCGCCAAGTACGGCGTCGACTCCGTGAAGATCAATCTCTCGGGCGAGTCGATCACCGGCATGCCGAGCGAGATGAGCCAGTTCACCGAGGAGGAGATCACGGTCTGCGTGCAGGAGGCCAAGGCCTGGGGCAAGCGCGTGGCGGCGCATGCGCGCTCCACCTGGTCGATCAAGCAGTGCGTCAAGCAGGGCATCGAGGTGATCTACCACGCCAGCTTCACCGACAGCGAGGCGCTCGACATGCTCGAGGCCCACAAGACCGAGCACTTCATCGCGCCGGGCCTGGCCTGGCTGATCAACACCTGCCATCACGCGAGCCGATGGGGCCTCACCGAGGAGGTGACGCGGAAGATGGGTTACCACCGCGAGCTCGAGGCGGCGATCGAGAGCATGCGCGCGCTGCGCAAGCGCGGCATCCGCATCCTGCCGGGCGGCGACTACGGCTTCGCCTGGACGCCGCACGGCACCAACGCGAAGGACCTCGAGTACTTCGTCAAGTACGTCGGCATGAGCACCATGGAGGCGCTGCTGTCGGCCACCGCCTGGGGCGGCCCGATGATGCGCATGGGCAAGGTGCTCGGCTACATCCGCGAGGGCTGCCTGGCCGACATCCTGCTGATCGACGGCGATCCGCTGGCCGACATCACGGTGCTGCAGGACAAGGCCCGCATCCTGGCCGTCATGAAGGACGGCGAGTTCCATCGCGCGCCCCCGCTGCGCGCGGCGCGCACCACGCGCTGGGCCGCCTAGGAGAACCGCCATGGCCGATGTCGTCTTCACCAACGTCCGCATCCTCGACGGCACGGGGCAGAACCCCTACGGCGGCAGCGTGCTGGTGCGCGGCAACCGCATCCGCCAGGTCGGCCGCAGCACGGCGCCGATCGCGCCCGGCGGCGCCGCCGTGATCGACGGCGCCGGCGCCACCTTGATGCCCGGCATGTGCGAGGCCCATACGCACTTCTCGTGGAACGACGCCGCCACACTGGCCGAGATCCAGACCCTGCCGCTCGAGGAGCACGTGCTGTGGTGCGCCAAGGTCGCGCGGCGCTACCTCGAGGCCGGCTTCACTTCCTGCGTCGGCGCCGCCTGCGCCAAGCCGCGGCTCGACGTCGTGATCCGCAACGCGATCAACGCCGGCCAGATCCCCGGCCCGCGCTACCTCGCGGCCAGCCAGGAGATCACGGTGCTCGGCGGCCTCGGCGACGAGACCCTGCCGCACCTGCCCTTCCCCGAGTTCAGCTTCGGCGTCAACATCTCGGGGCCCGAGGAGATGCGCAAGGCGGTGCGGCTGTTCCTCAAGTACGGTGTCGACTCGATCAAGCTCAACCTCTCGGGCGACAACTTCACGCCCCAGTCGCCGTCCGAGACCTCCTGGATGATGGACGAGGAAGTCGAGGCCGCGATGCGCGAGGTGCGCATCCGCGGCAAGCGCGGCATCGCCCATGCGCGCTCGTCCGAGAGCGTCAAGCAGGCGCTGCGGCACGGCATCGACCTGATCTACCACGCGAGCTTCGCCGACAACGAGGCGCTCGACATGCTCGAGGCCGCCAAGGACCGGGTCTTCGTCGCTCCCGGTATCGCGATCCTCTACGCCATGCTGTACGAGGCCGAGCCCTACGGCATCACGCACGACATGGCGGTCGGCATGGGCTACGAGACCGAATGGGAGGCGGCCATCGTGTCGCTCGCGAAGATGCACAAGCGCGGCATCCGCGTGCTGCCCGGCGGCGACTACGGCTTCGCCTTCACGCCCCATTGCCAGAACGCGCGGGACCTCGAGTTCTTCGTCAAGTACCTGGGCTTCACGCCGATGGAGGCGATCCGAGCGACCACGCTGTATGGCGGCCAGATCATGATGCGGCCCGACGAACTCGGCTGCATCAAGGAAGGCTATCTCGCCGACCTGATGCTGGTCGACGGCGATCCGCTGGCCAACCTGTCGATCCTGCGCGACCCGAAGCGCATCCTCGCGGTGATGAAGGACGGCGAGTTCGCCAAGGCGCCCGAGATCGCCTCGCAGCGGGCCTGGGGGCGCGCTGCATGAGCCGCCGGGCCGCTCCCAAGGCGAATACCGAAGCGCGTCGCGCGGAGGTGCTCCGATGAGCCGAAAGAGCCTGGCGCTGTGGCTGCTGTTCGGCCTGCCGATCGCGGCCTTCGTGGTCTGGGCAGTCGCCGACAACGCGACGCTGTTCTTCAAGACCCTGCTCAACGGCATGACGCTGGCGTCGCTGTACTTCCTGGTCGCCAGCGGCTTCACGCTGGTCTTCGGCCTGATGCGCAACGTCAATCTCGCGCACGGCTCGCTCTACCTGTTCGGTGCCTACGTTGGCTGGTTCGTCGGCGAGCGCACCGGCTCCTGGGTGCTGGCGGTCGTCGCCGGCTTCCTCGCCGCCGCGGCGATGGGCCTGCTGATGCAACTGCTGGTGTTCCGCCACATGCAGGGCCAGGACCTGCGGCAGACGCTGGTCACGATCGGCCTGTCGATCGTGCTGGCCGACCTGATGCTCTGGATCTGGGGCGCCGAGATCTATACCTTCGACCCGCCGGCCTGGATCTACGGTTCGACCACCCTGCCCCTGGTCGCCAAGTTCCCGACCTATCGCCTCTTCGTGCTGCTGGCCTCGATCGCGATCGGCGTCGGGCTCTGGCTGCTGCTGGCCCGCACGCGCATCGGCATGATGATCCGCGCCGGCGTCGACGACCGCGCCATGCTGGCGGCCTCCGGCGTCAACGTGCAGCGGGTTTTCGCGCTGACCTTCGCGATCGGCGCCGGCCTGGCCGGGCTGGCCGGCGTGGTGGGCGGCACCGCGCTGTCGATCTCGCCCGGCGAGGACATCCGCTACCTGCTGGCCTCGCTGGTGGTGGTGATCGTCGGCGGCATGGGCAGCGTGGTCGGGGCCGCCATCGGCGCCCTGCTGATCGGCCTGGCCGAGCAGTTCGGCCTGGCCTACGCCCCGACCTACAGCGTGGTCTTCACCTTCGTGATCATGGTGGTGGCGCTGGCCTTCAAGCCGCGCGGCCTGATGGGGAAGAGCACATGAGCGCCGCGCCGGGCCGCCCCAAGCAAGCTCGCACCGCAGTGCGAAGCGCGGAGGTTTCCGAGTGAGCGCCGCGCGCTGGCGGCGGGCCATGAATGGTTCCGCGGCCGCGGCCGCGCGCGGCGGACGCGACACGCGCGCGCCGCTGCTGCTGCACCCGGCCGCGGCATCCGGCCGTTCCGATGCGCAGGCGGCGGTCTGGTCGGGGTGGCGCTCCGCACTGCGCGCCGTCAGGCTGCGCCACCTGCTGGTCATCGCCTTCGTGCTGGCCTACCCCTTCTTCGCCACGCCCTTCTTCACCTTCCAGATCGGCGCCCAGTCGCTGGCGCTCGGGCTGATCGCGCTGTCGCTGACCTTCCTCGGCGGCTATGGCGGCATGGTGTCGCTGGCACAGATGACGGTCGCGGGCTTCGCCGCCTACATGCTGGCGATCTTCGGCACCAGCAGCAATCTCGCGATCAGCCTGGGCTGGCCCTGGTGGCTGGCGCTGGTCGTGGCGGTCTCGCTGGCGACCGTCGTGGCGGCGGGCATCGGCTGGCTGTCGGTGCGCACCGAGGGCATCTACACCATCATGATCACGCTCGCGGTGGGCGTGGCCTTCTTCTACCTGGCGCAGCAGAACTACACGCTCTTCAACGGCTTCCAGGGCTTCAGCCGCATCGCGCCGCCGACCGTGTTCGCGCTCGACCTGCACGAGCCCATGCCCTTCTACTTCCTGGTGCTGGCCTGTGCGCTCGGCGGCTATTTCTTCGTCAAGCACCTGGTCCGGGCACCTTTCGGCATCGCGTTGCAGGGCATCCGCGACAACCCGCGCCGCATGCAGGCGCTGGGCTACAACGTGACCGCGCACCGGGTCGCCGCCTATGCGGTGGCCGGTTTCCTGGCCGCGGTGGGCGGCGTGCTGATGGTCTGGTACAACGGCCGGATCTCGCCCGGGACCGTCGGTACCGGCGCGATGATCAACATTCTCATCATCGCCGTGCTCGGCGGCATGAAGCACCCGATCGGCGCCTTCGTCGGCGCCATCGTGTTCGTGCTGCTGCAGAACTTCGCCATCGACCTGGTCGACCGCGAACGCTTCAATCTCGTGATCGGCGGCGTCTTCCTCGCGATCGTGCTGTTTTCCCCGGACGGCTTGCTGGGCCTCTGGCAGAGCCTGCGCCACCGTCTGGGCGCCTCTTTCACCCCCCGCGGCCGTGGCCGCTTTCATCGATGACAAGAAGGAGCGAGACATGAGCAGAGGCAACGGAATTTTCGGTCGCAGCATCCTGGCTGGCGCGGCACTGGTCGCGATGGGCGGCCTGGCGCAGGCCCAGGAGACCTTGAAGATCGGCCTGCTGGCCACGCTGGAGGGCCCGTTCGCGGCGCCCGGCCAGGACAGCATGCGCGGCGCGGATCTCGCGCTGAAGGAAAAGAACGGCATGGCCGGAGGCAAGAAGATCGAGTTCGTCAAGGTCTCGTCCGACGCCACGCCGGACAAGGCGGTCAATGCCACGCGCAAGGCCGTCGAGCAGGACAAGGTGCAGATCATGATCGGCCCGCTGTCGGGCGACGAAGGCATCGCGGTCAAGAACTACGCGAAGACGCAGCCGAACATCACCTTCGTCAACGGCTCGTCCGGCGCGCAGGCGACGACGCTTTCGGACCCGGCGCCGAACTTCTACCGCTTCAACACCGAGGGCGCGCAGTGGATGGTCGGCCTGGGCGAACATGCGCTCTCGAAGGGCTACAAGAAGACCTTCCTGATCGCCGAGGACTACGGCTTCCCGTACTCGCAAGTGCAGGGCTTCATGGCCAGCTATTGCGCCAAGGGCGGCAAGGTGGTCGACAAGGCCTGGGTGCCGCTGGGCACCAAGGACTACGCCTCGGTGATCGCCAAGATCCCGAAGGACGTCGATGCGCTGGTGGTGGTGCTGGGCGGCTCCGACGCGGTCAACTTCCTGACCCAGTACGAGCAGGCCGGCGGCGACAAGCCGATGGTCGGCGGCTCGATCACGGTCGACCAGACGGTGCTGAACTTCAAGGGCAAGCGGCGTGAATCACTGCTCGGCACCGCCTCGGCCGGGCCGATGGCCGACTCGATCGACACGCCCGAGTGGAAGAAGTTCGTGGCCGACTACAAGGCCACCTTCAAGGACGGCTTCCCGAGTCCGTCGCTGTTCGCCTACCTGTACTACATCAACACCAAGGCGGCGCTCGACGGCCTCGATGCGGTCAAGGGCGACCTCTCGAACGGCCAGAAGGCCTACCGCGAGGCGCTGCAGAAGACCAGCTTCAAGGGCCCGGCCGGCGAGGTCAGAATCGACGCCAACCGCAACGGCGTCGGCACCACCTACATCACCGAGGTGGCGAAGGCGCCCGACGGCTCCTTCTACAACAAGGTCGTGAAGTCGGTGCCGAACATCACGCAGACGCTGGGACTGCCCGAGGCGGAATTCAAGAAGATGGGCCTGGGCTCGCGCGACGTCCCCGACTGCAGGAAATGACCCCCCCCGTTGCTTGCTCACTGCGTGTAGCCGCCTCCCCCCTCGAGGGGGCAGCACCGGCGGCCCGGCAAAGCCGGTTCCGCGGTGTTTCCCGAAGGGGCCTGGCATCGCCGGAAACCTGAGAATGGCCACGATCACCCCGCTCAGGCCGGCCGCGGCGCGCGGCGGCACGTCTGCCGGCGACGGCGCGCAGCTGCTCTCGGGCGACGCGCTGCGGCTGGACGGGGTGACGCGTGCCTTCGGCGCGCTGCGGGCGGTCGACGAGGTTTCGCTCACCGTCACGGCCGGGCAGAAGTACGCGATCCTCGGCTCCAACGGGGCCGGCAAGACCACGCTCTTCAACGCCATCACGGGCGACTTCCCGCCGACCGCGGGGCGCATCCATTTCTTCGGCGAGGACATCACCGAGCTGCCGCCGCACGACCGCATTCGCAAGGGCCTGCGCCGCACCTACCAGTCCTCGCTGCTGTTTCGCGACCTGACGGTGCGCGACAACCTGTTCCTGGCGGTGCGCGGTGTCGCCAGCGGCCGCTTCAGTTTCATGCGCGCGCGGGCCGGCCATGCCTCGACGCGAGCGACCCACGACCTGCTCGAGCGCTCTCGCCTGAGCCATATTGCGGATGAACGCGTCGCCAACCTGGCGCACGGTCAACAGCGGCAGCTGGAGATCGGCATGGCGCTGGCCGGCGCGCCGCGCCTGATCCTGTTCGACGAGCCGGCCGCGGGCCTGTCGCCGGTCGAGCGGCGCGAACTGGTCGCGCTGCTGGGTTCGCTGCCGGCGCACATGAGCTTCGTGCTGATCGAGCACGACCTCGACATCGCGCTGCGCGTGGTCGACCGGGTCACCGTGATGCACAACGGCCGGGTGCTGCGCACCGGCACGCCGGCCGAGATCGAGACCGACGCGCAGGTGCAGGCGATCTACATGGGGAGCAGGCACTGATGGCATGGTTCGGCACCGACCGCGAAGACGCCGCGCCCGGCGGCGCACCCATCCTCGCCATCGATTCGCTCGATGTGTACTACGGCGGTGCCCACGCGCTGCAAGGCGTCGGCTTGACGCTCGAACGCGGCGTGCTGGGCATCGTCGGGCGCAACGGCATGGGCAAGACCACGCTGTGCAATGCGATCACCGGCCTGGTGCCGGCGCGCGGCAGCATCCGGCTCGCGGGCGAGGAGATCCTCGGCCTGGCGCCGAACGAGATCACGAAGCGCGGCATCGCCTACGTGCCCCAGGGCCGCCGGGTCTGGCCCTCGCTGTCGGTCGACGAGACCTTGCGGCTAGTGGCCAGCCGGCGGCGCGAGGTCGACCGCGTCTATGCGATGTTTCCGCGGTTGGCCGAACGCCGCGGCCATGGCGGCGCACAGCTGTCGGGCGGCGAGCAGCAGATGCTGGCGATCGGGCGCGCCCTGCTGCTGAACCCGAAGCTGCTCGTGATGGACGAGCCCACCGAGGGCCTGGCGCCGATGATCGTCGAGCAGGTGGCGCAGTCGCTGCGCGAGCTGGCGGCCGAAGGCCGCATCGCGGTGCTGCTGATCGAACAGAACCTCGGCGTCGCGATCTCGGTGGCCGACCGCATCGGCCTGATGGTCAACGGCCGCATCGCGCGGCAGATGCCGGCGGCCGAGCTGGCGGCCGACCGCGCGCTGCAGGAGCGGCTGCTCGGCGTGCGCTCGGGCGGCCACGGCGAGGAGGAAGACGAGGCGGCGCCCGTGGACGACGATCGCCCGGCGGCCACGCAGGTCTTCACGGTGCGCCGCGCGCACGGCGACGGCGCCCCCTCGCTCGACGACCTGGCGCCGAGCACGGTGCGCGGCTTCACGCGCTGGAATGCCGGGGGCGCCGCGGCGCCGGTGGCCGACATCGTCCGCATCGCTGCGGCACCGATCGCGTCCGAAGCGGCAGCCGCCCCACCGGCCGCCGACTCGCCGCGCGTGTTCGAGTTCCCGGTCGCCGCCAGCAGCGAGCGTTCTGCCTACGTGGCCGGCACCTTCGACACCAAGGGCCGCGAGCTGGCCTACCTGCGCCAGTGCCTCGAGAAGCTGGGCCTGCGCGTGGTCACGGTCGACCTGTCGACCTCGGGCAAGCCCTCGCCGGCCAGCGTGCACCCGCGCGAAGTGGCGCGCCATCATCCGCAGGGCGAGTCGGCGGTGTTCAGCAACGACCGGGGAAGTGCCATGGCGGCCATGGCGCTGGCCTTCGAGGCCTTCCTCGGCACGCGCCGCGACCTCGGCGGCCTCATCTCGGCCGGCGGTTCGGGCGGCACCTCGATGGCGACGCAGGGCATGCGCGCGCTGCCGATCGGCCTGCCCAAGATGATGGTCTCGACCATGGCCAGCGGCGACACGCGGCCCTATGTCGGACCGAGCGACATCTGCATGATGTACTCGGTCACCGACGTGCAGGGCATCCATCGCATCAGCGAGCTGGTGCTGGCCAATGCGGCCCACGCGCTGGCCGGGATGATCGCGCATCCGCCGGCGGCATCCGCCGTCACCAAGGCGGCGATCGGGCTGACCATGTTCGGCGTCACCACGCCTTGCGTCCAGGCGGTCACGCACCGGCTCGAAGACCACTGGGACTGCCTGGTGTTCCACGCCACCGGCGTCGGCGGCCAGTCGATGGAGAAGCTGGCCGAGTCGGGCCTGATCGCCGGCGCGATCGATGTCTCGACCACCGAGATCGCGGACCAGATCGTCGGCGGCGTGCTGTCGGCCGGTCCGACCCGGCTCGATGTGTTCGCCCGCCATGCGCTGCCCTACGTGGGCTCCTGCGGCGCCCTCGACATGGTCAACTTCGGCGCCTGGGACACCGTGCCCGAACGCTTCAAGGGCCGGCGGCTCTATCGCCACAACCCGACCGTCACGCTGATGCGGACCTCGGCCGACGAGTGCCGGGCGATCGGCGAGTTCATCGCCACGAAGCTCAATGCGATGCGCGGCCCGGTGCGCTTCCTGATCCCCGAGGGCGGCGTCTCGGCGATCGACCGCCCAGGCCAGCCCTTCCACGACCCGGAGGCCGACCGGCAGCTCTTCGGCAGCATCGAGCGCGCCTTCCGTGCCGGCCCGGACCGCAAGCTGATCCGGCTGCCGCTGCACATCAACGACGAGGCCTTCGCCGAGGCCCTGGTCTCGGCCTGGCACGAGGTCTCGCGGACGCCGGTCGGCGCGCGGCGGGCCTGAACGAAAGCGATACGAGGAGGATCGAACAATGGCCCGCATCTCCCGCTCGACCCTGCTGGCGCGGCTGCGCGCCAAGATCGACGCCGGCCGGCCGATCATCGGCGGCGGCGCCGGCACCGGCCTGTCGGCCAAGTGCGAGGAGGCCGGCGGCATCGACCTGATCGTGATCTACAACTCGGGCCGCTACCGCATGGCCGGTCGCGGCTCGCTGGCGGGCCTGATGGCCTACGGCAATGCCAACGAGATCGTCTGCGAGATGGCGCGCGAGGTGCTGCCGGTCGTCAAGCACACGCCGGTGCTGGCCGGCGTCAACGGCACCGACCCGTTCATGATTCCCGATGAATTCCTCGGCCGGCTGGTGTCGCTGGGCTTCTCGGGCGTGCAGAACTTCCCGACCGTCGGCCTGATCGACGGCGTCTTCCGCGCCAATCTCGAAGAGACCGGCATGGGCTATGGGCTCGAGGTGGAACTGATCGCCCGCGCCCGCGCGCTCGACCTGCTGACCACGCCCTACGTGTTCTGCGAGGCCGACGCCCGCGCCATGGCGGCGGCCGGTGCCGACGTCGTCGTCTGCCACCTCGGCCTCACCACCGGCGGTGCCATCGGCGCCGGCACCGCGCTCACGCTGGCCGACTGCGTGCCGCGCATCAATGCCTGGGCGGCGGCGGCGCACGAAATCAACCCCGAGGCGATCGTGCTGTGCCACGGCGGCCCGATCGCCACGCCGGAGGACGCGCAGCACGTGCTTGCGCGCTGCCCCGCATGCCACGGTTTCTATGGCGCGAGTTCGATGGAGCGGCTACCGACCGAGGTGGCGCTCACAGAGACCACGCGACGCTTCGTTCAGATCACGCGATAAGGAGACCAGATCCATGTCAGGCGCTCAATTCGGCAACTTCATCCTCGGCCTGATCGTCGTCGCGATCGTCGTCGCGATCGCGGTCTGGCTGCTGCACTGGCTGTACCTGCGCAGTTCCAAGGAGCGCTCCTTCGTCCGCACCGGCCTGGGCGGGCAGAAGGTGGTGCTGGGCGGCGGCGCCTTCGTGCTGCCGATCGTGCACGACGTCATCCCGGTCAACATGAACACGCTGCGCCTCGAAGTCAACCGCGGCCGCGACAAGGCGCTGATCACCAAGGACCGGATGCGGGTCGACGTGATCGCCGAGTTCTACGTCCGGGTGGCGACCAGCGAGGAAGCGGTCGCGGCGGCAGCGCAGACGCTGGGCCTGCGGACCATGGAGCCCGAGCAGCTCAAGGAACTGGTGGAGGGCAAGTTCGTCGACGCGCTGCGCACCGCGGCCGCCGAGATGACGATGGAAGAGCTGCACGAGAAGCGCGGCGCCTACGTGAAGCGGGTGCGCGATGCCGTCTCCGAGGACCTGACCAAGAACGGCCTCGAGCTCGAAGCCGCCTCGCTGACCCAGCTCGACCAGACCGGCATGGAGTTCTTCAACCCCAGCAACGCCTTCGACGCCGAGGGCCTGACCCGGCTCACCGAGCAGATCGAGCACCGCAAGAAGCAGCGCAACGACGTCGAGCAGGACACCCTGATCGCGATCCGCAACAAGAACCTCGAGGCCGAGAAGCTGTCGCTCGACATCGACCGCGAAGGCGAGCACGCCCGGCTGGCCCAGCAGCGCGAGCTCGAGATCGCGCGGGCCCGACAGCGGGCCGAGGTGTCGGCCGAGCGGGCGCTGCGCGAGCAGGACGCCGAGGCGGCGCAGATCGCCGCCAAGCAGAGCATCGACCAGGCCCGCATTCGCGCCGAGCAGACGCTGGAGGAAGAGCGCATCGGCAAGGAGCGCGCGATCCAGGGTGCCGAGATCGAGCGCCGCATGTCGCTCGAACTGGCCGAGCAGCAGCGCGCAATCTCGGTCGCGCGCGAGAGCAAGGCCCAGAGCGAGGCCCAGGCCGAGGCCGAGATCGCGCGGGCGCTGGCCGTGTCGGCCGAGGAGAAGGTGTTCACCGCGCGCGAGGTCGAGATGGCCGAGCGCAAGAAGGCGATCGAGCTGATCGGCGCCCAGCAGATCGCCGAGCGCGACGCCCTGCGGCTCACGTCGGCCGCACAGGCCGAGAGCGACGCCAGTGCCGCCCGCGGCGCCGCGGTGCGCGCGCAGGCCGAAGCCGACGCCGACGCCGACAAGATCCGCTCGATGGCGATGCGGGTGCGTGCCGAGATCGAGGCCGATGCCGCGCGCATGATGAACGAGTCGCACAACATGCTGACGCCCGAGGCCCGCATGTCGGCGCTGCGCATGAAGCTGGTCGAGAAGGCCGAGGCCATCATCCGCGAGTCGGTGCGGCCGCTGGAGCGCATCGAGGGCATCAAGATCCTGCACGTGGACGGGCTCGGCGGTTCGTCGGGCGACGGCGCGCGCAGCGGCGACGGCGGCGGCTTCGCCGACGGCCTGGTCAACTCGGCGCTGCGCTTCCGCGCCCAGGCGCCGCTGGTCGACCAGTTGCTGCGCGAGATCGGCATCGAGGGCGGCGACATCCAGCGCCTGGTCGGCGACGTGAGCGGCTCGCATGCCGCCCTGCCCTCGACCGCGCCGAAGGAATAGCGCATGGTGAATGTCTACGTCTCCAGCGTGATCGACGCCAGCGCCGACAGCGTGTGGAGCCGCGTGCGCGACTTCAACGGCCTGCCGCAATGGCATCCGGCCATCGCCGACAGCCGGATCGAGAACGGCCAGCCGGCCGACCGCGTCGGCTGCATCCGCCACTTCCACCTGAAGGACGGCGGCATGATCCGCGAGAAGCTGCTGGCGCTCTCCGACTACGACTACAGCTGCACCTACGAGATCCTCGAGAGCCCGATGGAAGTCTCGAACTATGTCGCCACCCTCAAGCTCACGCCGGTGACCGACGGCGGGCGCTGCTTCGCCGAATGGAGCGCCGAGTTCGAGTGCGAGGCCGGCCGCGAGCGCGAGCTGACGGAGTCCATCGGCAATGGGGTCTTCCAGGCCGGCTTCGATGCGCTGAAGCGGCGCTCGCTGCGTTGAGCCATGCGCCAGAGGCTTGTCCGCTCCGCGATCATCGACGCGCCCATCGAACGTGTCTGGGCGGTGCTGCGCGACTTCAACAGCCACGACCAGTGGCACAGCGCGATCGCGGACAGCCACATCGAGGGCGGCGAGCGCAGCGACCAGGTCGGCTGCGTGCGCAACTTCAGGCTCAAGGACGGCAACCACCTCCGCGAGCAGCTGCTGACCCTGTCGGACAGCGAGCACAAGAGCACCTACTGCATCGTCGAGGCCAGCCTGCCGCTGCAGCGCTACGTGGCCACCGTGGCCTTGAAGCCGGTGACCGACGGCAACCGGACCTTCTGGCATTGGGAGTCGAGCTTCGCGACCCCGCCGGGCATGGAGCGCGAGCTGCGCGATGCCGTGGCGCAGGGCGTCTACGAGACCGGGTTCGAGGACATGCGGCGCTACCTGCGCGGCGGCGTCGACCGGCGCGCTTCGGCCGTTGCCGCGATGCCGACGGCGCTCCCGGTGCCGACGCGGCGGATCGCGCTGGCGCGCTATGGCGGCCCGGACGTGCTGCGGCCGCAGGACGCCGAGGCCGCCGCGCCCGGCGCCGGCGAAATCCGTATCCGCCAGCGTGCGGTCGGGGTCAACTTCATCGACGTCTACCTGCGGCGCGGCTGGGTGCCGGCCATGCTGCCGGTCTCCGCGGAGTCGCCGGGCGTGCTCGGCATGGAGGCGGCCGGCGGTGTGCTCGACCTCGGGCCCGGAGTCAGCGGCTTCCTGCCCGGGGATCGCGTGGCCTACCTCGGCCCCGTGCCGGGCGCCTACTGCGGGGTGCGCAGCGTGCCGGCCGACTGGGTGGTGCGGCTGCCGCCCGAGATCGAGGACGAGACGGCGGCCGCCCTGCTGCTCAAGGGCATCACGGCCGACTACCTGCTGCACGACCTCGGCCATGTGCAGCGCGGCACCCGGCTGCTGGTGCATGCGGCGGCCGGCGGCGTCGGCCTGCTGGTCTGCGCCTGGGCACGACGTCTCGGTGCCGTGGTGATCGGCACGGTATCGAGCGAGGACAAGGCGCGGGTGGCGCGCGCGCACGGCTGCGAGCACGTGATCGTGACCCGCGACTACCGCTTCGCCGATGCGGTGCAGCGTGTCTGCGGCGGTGCCGACGTGCTGATTGACGGCCTCGGCGACGCGGCGCGCGACGAGAACCTGGCCGCCCTTGCACGCCGCGGCCACTGGATCAGCCTGGGCCAGGCCAGCGGCCCGCTGCAGCCGCTGGCGCCCGACGCGCTGGTGGCCAAGTCGCTGAGCTTCTCGCGGCCCGTGGTGTTCGACTACGTGTCGACCCCGGCGCAACTCGCCGAACGTGCGCAGCGGGTCTGGAGCGCGCTCGCCGATGGCGCGATCCAGCTGCCGCCGATCGAGCGCTTCACGCTCGACGCGGCGGCGCAGGCGCATGAACGGCTCGAATCGCGCAGCAGCATCGGCGCGCTGGTGCTGCTGCCATGACACCCGAACAGGAAGGAGCACACGCCATGATCGTCGGCATGAACCATTTCACCGTCACCGCGGAGGACGAAGACAAGACGCTGGCCTTCTACTGCGGCCTGCTCGGCCTGCGCGTCGGCCACCGGCCGGACCTCGGCTTTCCGGGCGCCTGGCTTTACGGCAGCGGACCGCAGGCCGTGCTGCACCTGTACTTCGGCAGGCCGGTGCCGGCGCAGCGCACTGGGGTCATCGACCACATGGCGTTCACGGCGCAGGACCTGCGCGCCGTCAAGGCCCGCTTCGACCAGAGCGGCATCCGGTACGAACTGCGGCAACAGGCCGGCGCGGGCACCTGGCAGCTGTTCTGCCACGACCCCAGCGGGGCCAAGGTCGAGCTCGATTTCGACGCATCGGAGATGGTGTAGACGCAAGCGGCTCGGCGGCGCGGATGCGGATGTCAATCCCTCACTCGACCGTCGCTCCCGACCGCTTCACGACCTCGGCCCACTTGACGCGTTCGGACTGAATATATTTCGCGAGTTCCTCCGGCGTCGAGCCGATCGGCTTGATTCCGTCGGACGCGAAGCGCTCGCGCAAATCCTTCGATTGAAGTGCGGCCACCGAACCGTCGTGCAGGCGCTTGACAACTTCCGGGGGCGTGCCGCGAGGGGCCAGCAGGGCATACCAGACCCCGGACTCATAGCCCGGCACCCCTGCTTGCGCGATCGTCGGAACGTCGGGAAGCGCCGACGAGCGCTGGCTCGACGATACGGCGAGAACCCGGATCTTGCCCGCCTTGATCTGCGCGCTGCCGGTCCCGTAGCTCACGAACATCGCCTGCACGTTGCCCGAGAGAAGGTCGGTCAGTGCCGCGCCACCGCCCTTGTAGGGCACGTGCACGAGATCGATGCCCGCCATCGACTTGAGCAACTCCATCGACAGGTGCAGTCCGCTGCCGTTGCCCGTCGATGCGTAGGACATGGTGCCGGGCTTCGCCTTCGCGAGCTTGATGAATTCGGCCAGGTTCTTCACAGGCAGCGATGCGTTGACCGCGAGGAAATACGGCGCCGACCCCAGCAGCGTGACCGGCACGAAATCGTTGAGCGCGTCATAGCGCAGCTTGGGGTACAGGGCTTGGTTGATGGCCAGTTGCGAGGTGAGGGCAAGCACCACCGAATACCCGTCGGCCGGTGATTGGGCCACATACTCCATGCCGATGTTGCCGCCCGCGCCGCCGCGGTTGTCGATGAAGAACGAGCCTCCCAGCTGTTTCCCCAATTCCTGCGAAAGCGGGCGGCCCACCACGTCGCCGCCGCCGCCCGGCGAATAGGGCACGACGATGCGTACCGGCTTGTCGGGGTATGGCGCGGCCATGGCCGACAGTGAGACGGTCAGGACCGCCAGCAGCGAGAGAAGTCTTTTCATGATGTTGTCTCCGGGTTCGAGGGAATGGTTGATGAAGGGGCCGACGTGTTCCCTGCGATCGCCGCGACCGCGGCGTCCAGTTGCGCATCGGCAAGCGACAGGTGGGCCCGGCGGGCTTGCGTCCATGCACGATCGGCAGCGAGTTGCTCCCCTTGAAGGGCGAGCATCCGGTTCACCTCGGCGAGCTGCGGACCCCCTGCCCCCTTGCGGCCGAAGACCATGTATTCGGGGCTCGACACCTCGGCGAACTCGTTCTCGTCCAACGGGAAGGCACTCGATGCCATGGATTCGTAGATGCGCGCAGCCTCGCGGTAGGGAATCTCGCGCAGGCTGAGCCTGCGCGAGCGGCCGAAGTCCGTCAGTGCAGAGGCGAAATGATGGCCGATGCGGAAGGGGACGTCCGCGCGCTGCAGCAGGGCATCGGCGATTTCGGTCGCCGTCGAATAGTCGCCGTCGACCTCGGCCAGTGCGCGCCCCTTGTCGACGACGAGCCCGCCGAGGACCTTGCTCAGGAGTCCGAACACAGCCAGGGCGCGGGCACTCGGCACCGGGTCGTAGGACCGGTAGTCGAACATCCCGGTGCGCACGTTGTGCGCCATCAGCGCCACGGCCTGCATTTCGCCGAGCAGCATGCTGCTCTGCACGCGCAGCTGCTCCAGCGCAGCCGGGTTGCGCTTCTGCGGCATGATGCTGCTGACCCCCACGAGTTCTCCCCGCTGCAAGGTCATCCAGGGCGACGGCGCCGCGTACTGCGCATGAAGATCCTGGGCGAACTGCCCAATCTGGACGGCCGCGATGCCGAGTGCCGCCGCCACCTCCAGGCTCGTGTCGACAGGCGCGAGATGGTTGGCGTCGTAGGCGTTCTCGACCAGGCCGTCGAATCCCAGAAGCGATGCGAGCCGGTGGCGGTCGAGCGCGAAACTCGAGGTCGTCAGGGCCGCCGAGCCCAGCGGGCCCTGGTTCACATGTCCGTACGCGGCCCGCAGGCGGGACGTACTGCGGGCCAGCGCGCCCGCCATGCCGAGCAGGTAGTGCGCCAGGGTGGTCGGCTGCGCCTGCACGCCATGCGTGTAGGCCGGCACGATGGTGTGCCTGTGCTGCGCCGCAAGAGCGAGCAGGGCTTGCCGGGCCTGGATCAGTGCATCGCATTCGTCCAGCAGGCCCGCGCGAAGATTCATGCGTGCGATGGTCGCCGAGATGTCCTGACGGCTGCGTCCGCAATGCAGGCGGGAACCGTCGGCGCCCACCACGGCGAGCAGCTTGTGTTCGTAGTCGAGGTAGTCCGCGGACCACTGCCGCGGCCGGGTGCGTTCGTCCTGGATCAGTGCCAGGATGCCGGACGCGATCCGCCTGGCGACGCCCTCCGACACGATTCCTGCATCGGCCAACGCGACGATGGAAGCCTTGTTGATCTGATCGAGGAACTCGACGGAGCGTCCGCCGCCCCGGAAACTCGCATTCACGTCATGGGGCTCGGCTGTGTTTGGCACGCTTTTCATATCGGTATGGCTTGGGTGTCTGCGATTCTTCGCGTTGCAGACCATTGTGTAAAATGAATATTTAGGCCGCCATCATTGCCGTAAAGGAATACTGAAACCGTGCCGATCACCTTCCAGCAACTCCAGTGCGTGCGCCAGGTCGTCGACAGCGGCTTCAGCGTGTCGCGCGCGGCCGAATCGCTGCATACGACGCAGCCCGGCGTGAGCAAGATGATTCGTGCGCTGGAAAAAGAGATCGGCATCGAACTGTTCGTGCGATCCGGCAACCGGCTGATCGGACTGACCGAGCCCGGCAAAGAAGCGCTTTCGCTGTGCGCACGGGTTCTGCAGGACGCCCAGGCCCTGAAGCGCCTGAAGCAGGACGTGCCGGCCGATAGCGAGGGCACCTTGCGTGTGGGAACGACGCACGTCCACGCCCGCTATTCGCTGATCGAAGTGACCAAGCAATTCCTTTCCGTCTATCCGCAGGTGAAGCTCGAGTTCACGGTGGGCCCGCCGGCCCGGATCCTGGCGGGGGTGACAGCGGGGACCATCGACATCGGCCTTTGCACCCTCCCGGATCCGATGCCCAAGGGCGTCATTTCGGTGAAGGCCTACGACATCGAACGGTGCCTCATCGTGCCCCCGCGGCACCCCCTGTTGAAGATGGGGAAAGTGACGATCGAGCAGATCGCGCGGTGGCCACTCATCACCTACGACAGCAGCTACACATCAGGATCCGTGGTCCAAAGCGAGTTTCGAAGGCAGGGCATCACCCCGTGGGTCGTGATGCGAGCCATGGACGCCAGCATCATCAAGGCCTACGTCGCTGCCGGCGTAGGAGTCGCCGTGCTCCAGAAAATGGCGTTCAACGCGGCGCTGGACAGGGACTTGCGCTCGATGCCGGTCGACCACCTGTTTCCGTCGTCAAGCGCGATGATCAGCTTGCGAAGAGACCATCTCTTGAAAAAGTTCGCATTCGACTTCATCCGGATGGTCGCGCCCGAATGGTCGCGCGAGGCCATCGAGGCCCAGCTTCACTGACACCGTTCCCAAGGCGAGTTCGCTCAGCGGCGCCCCTGGATCATCTTCCACCCGTTCCCCGACGGGTCGCGAAAGCCGGCGTCCACCGTGCCGTAGCGATCCACCGGCTCCTGCGTGAACTCCACCCCCTGGGCAAGCATCCGGTCGTAGGCGGCGCGGCAGTCGTCCACGGTCAGCACGAGCGGCGGCATGGCGCCTTTGGCCACGATCTCACGCACGGTCTGCGCCGTGGCCGCGTCGAGCACCGGCGGCCCGGGCGTGAACAGGCCGAGCTGGAACGACGGCTGGTCCGGGTGCTGCACCGTGAGCCAGCGATAGTCGCCGTTTCCCACGTCCGTGTGGACGCGGAACCCGAGCTTTGCTACATAGAACGCGAGCGCCTCGTCTTGATCGCGCACGTACAGACCGACCACTCCAATACCCTGATTCATGGGATCTCCTGTTGTTCGGGCTCGTTTGTACCGTCCATGGCCTGGCGCCGCTTCTCCGAAACTGCGGTCGTGAGCCCGGGCCGGTGCGCGGCGCTGATGATGCAGACGGGCACGCGGCCGAGTTCGTGCGCCGTCGCCCTCCCGCGCGTCCGGATCGCGCTCGGACTGTCGCCGGTGATGTCGCGGAAGGTGCGCCCGAAGGTGCCCAGGCTCGCCCAGCCCGTATCGAAGGCAATGTCTGTGATGGACAGATCGGTGTCGCGCAGCAGCGTCATCGCCCGCTCGATGCGCCGCGTGAGCAGGTACCGGTGCGGCGGGATGCCGAAGGCCTGCTTGAACGATCGCGCGAAGTGGGCCTCGGAGACGCCGCTCACCTGCGCCAGCCGCCGGACGGGCCATTCCTCGTGCGATGCGGCGTCCATCCGGTCCTTCGCGCGCAGCAATCGGCGCAACAGCTCGGGATCCTGGTTTGCCGGGCCTCCACTCATGCCGCCTCCGGACGCACGTCGAGAAGCATTCGGGCCTCTTGGCGTTGCGCCTTGGATGCGGAACGGATCAGACGCTTCCTGTCGACAGTCGGAAAGTTGGTGACCATCGCAAAATTATCAAGGATGCACGGTCGCAGCGCCTGACCTGCGCTCGCGCTTCCTGGGTCCATCGGAAACACGCAGTTTATTGCGCTAGATGCATCAATAAGTCCAAACATTGCAATTCCCCTATGCTGGCCCGCGTCGCACACTCGCTCCCCACAACTGCTGCCGTTTGGTGCAGCCGACGAAGGAGACAAAGTGGACGCACAGCGAGATCAGCTGCAATCGTGGGTCGGGCGCAGCGAGAGCTTCGAAGACACCATCTACCCCACGCCCGTCGTAGCACTGACGGCGACCCTGGACCATCCGGCGGCGCCGGCAAGGGCCGGCACCCCGCTTCCGCCACTCTGGCATTGGCTCTACTTCCTGCCGATGCATCGGCAGAGCGAAATCGGCGCCGACGGCCATGCCAGGCGCGGCGGCTTCCTTCCGCCGGTTCCCCTGCCTCGGCGCATGTGGGCCGGCAGCCAGTTCGAGTTCCGTTCCCCGATCCGGGTGGGCGACCGCGTTGCGCGAACCTCGACCATCGATGACGTCACGACCAAGGAAGGCCGCACCGGCAAGCTCGTGTTCGTGAAGGTGCGCCACGAGCTGCGCTGCAACGAGGCCGCCGAGCCGGCGCTGGTCGAGTTCCACGACATCGTCTACCGCGAAGCCCAGGGGCCAAACGATGTCGTGCCACCGCCCCAAGACGCTCCGGCCGAGGCCGCATGGCGGCGCCAGATCGTCCCGGACGACGTGCTGCTGTTCCGCTACTCGGCGCTGACCTTCAATGGCCACCGCATCCACTACGACCGACAGTACGTGACACAGGTCGAGGGCTACCCGGGCCTGGTCGTACACGGTCCGCTGATCGCGACACTGCTGATGGACCTGCTGCGCCGCCAGCTGCCCGATGCCGACGTCGCGAGCTTCCGCTTCAAGGCTGTGCGCCCGACTTTCGACCTGAACGCCTTTCACGTCAGCGGCCAACCGCAGGCCGACGGCAAGACGGTCCGTCTCTGGGCCTCCGACCACGAGGGTTGGCTGACGATGGACGCCACCGCAGTGCTGCGCTGATTCCAACCCACGAACATCAAGAGAGACGAAGACATGCAGCCACTCAAGGGCATCACCGTCGTCACGCTGGAGCACGCGATCGCCGCGCCCTTCGCCACCCGCCAGTTGGCCGACCTCGGCGCTCGCATCATCAAGATCGAACGCCCCGGTTCGGGCGACTTCGCCCGCGGCTACGACGAACGCGTTCGTGGCCTGGCCTCGCACTTCGTCTGGACCAACCGATCCAAGGAAAGCCTGACGCTCGACGTGAAGCACCCCGATGCAGCCCAGGTGCTCGAGCGGCTGGTCATGGAGAAGGCCGACGTTGTCGTGCAGAACCTGGCACCGGGGGCGGCAGCGCGCCTCGGCCTTGGCTACGACACGCTTTCCGGCGCCAAGCCGGGCCTGATCGTTTGCGATATTTCCGGCTACGGGGACGACCCGCACAATCCCGGACCCTACCGCGACAAGAAGGCCTACGACCTGTTGATTCAGAGCGAGGCCGGCTTCGTCTCGGTCACGGGGACGCCCGAAGAGCCCTGCAAGGCGGGCCCCTCGATCGCGGACATCGCCGCCGGCATGTACGCCTACAGCAACATTCTCGCGGCGCTGCTGCAGCGCGGCCAGACCGGCAAGGGTCAACGCATCGACATCTCGATGCTGGAGTCGCTGGCCGAGTGGACCAGCTACCCGCTCTACTACGCCTTCGAAGGCGCCGCGCCACCGCCGCGCACCGGCGCCAGCCACGCGACGATCTATCCGTACGGCCCGTTCCCGGCCGGCGACGGCGCCACCGTGATGCTGGGCCTGCAGAACGAGCGCGAATGGGTCAGCTTCTGCGACAAGGTGCTGCAGCAGCCCGATCTCGCGAAGGATCCGCGCTTCACCGCCAACTTCAAGCGCGTGGCGGAACGAACTGCATTGCGCCAGATCATCGTGGACGCCTTCGAGCCTCTGACCGGCGCGCAGGTGGTCGAGCGGCTCGAGCTCGCGCAGATCGCCAACGCCCAGGTCAACACCATGAAGGAGGTGTGGGCGCATCCGCAGCTCGCCGCGCGCGGCCGCTGGACCGAGGTCGGAACGGTCATGGGGCCGGTGCCCGCCCTGCTGCCGCCCGGCACCTGGGACACCGGCCCGCGGATGGATCCGGTGCCTGCACTCGGCGAGCACACCGACGCGATCCTGTCCGAGCTCGGCTACAGCGCGGCCGAGATCGCCGGCCTGCACACGTCCAACGCCGTCTGAGCTCGCTGTCATGCCCGCCGAATTGCTGCCTCCTGCCCGGACCTACCTCTTCGTGCCCGGCACGCGCCCGGAACGTTTCGACAAAGCGCTGGCCAGCGGTGCCGACAAGGTCGTGCTCGACCTCGAGGATGCCGTGGCCATCGACGACAAGGCCAATGCACGCAGCGCGATCGCGACGTGGCTGCAGAGTGCAATGCCCGCAGACCGGGCGCGCATCGTGGTGCGAATCAACGACGCCGGCTCGCCCTGGTTTGCCGCCGACCTTGCGGCGTTGCGCGACGCGCCCGAGATCGGTGCGCTCCTGCCCAAGGCCGAGTCGGCCGCGCAGATCGCCGAAACCCAGGCTGCGTTGCCGGAGGCCGGCATCCTCGCGCTCATCGAAAGCGCACGCGGTGTGTTTGAAGTGGACCGCATCGCGGCCGCCGGCGCGCAGCGCCTGGTGTTCGGAACGCTCGATTTCGCATTCGACCTCGACATGGACATCTCGACGGACGCCTCCGGTCTCGGCTATGCGGCCAGCCGCATCGCGATCGCCTCGCGCCTGGCCGGCCTGCCGGCACCGGTGGCAGGCGTTACGCCGCAATTGGACGACGAGGCACGCCTGCTGTCGGACCTGGCCGATGCGCGACGGTTTGGCTTCGGCGCCAAGCTGTGTATCCACCCGCGCCAGGTACAGCCGATCCACGCCGCGCTGCATCCGAGCGCGGAGGCGCTGGACTGGGCCCGGCGCGTCCTGGTTGCCGATGCCGCATCACCCGGCGCGGCCCGGCTCGACGGCCGCATGGTCGACCGGCCCGTGGTGCTGCAGGCGCAACGCACGCTGGCCCTAGCCCGCAACTGAGCTCATTCACCCACTTCCACCGCAGAAAGAGACAAGCACCATGGCCTCCACCATCATCGACTCGCGCATCTTCGGCGACATGTTCAGCGACGCACGCATGCGCGAGGTCTGGTCCGACGAGAACCGCACCGCCAAGTACCTGGACATCGAGCGCGCCCTCGCAAAGGTCCAGGGCGAACTGGGCATCATCCCGAAGGAAGCGGCAGATGAGATCGTCCGCAACTGCAACCTGTCGCAGATCGACTGGGCCAGGTTGAAGGCCAAGACCGAGCAGATCGGCTACCCCATCATTGCCGTGGTCAACCAGATCAATGCCAACTGCCGAGACAAGCTCGGCGAGTATTGCCACTGGGGCGCCACCACGCAGGACATCACCGACACGGCCGCCGTGCTGCAGATGCGCGAAGGCCTCGCGCTGGTCGAGCAGGATCTGGACGAAATCGGAGATGCGCTCGCCGCGCTGGCGAAGAAGTACCGCGACACACCGGTGATCGGCCGTTCCAATCTGCAGCAGGCCACGCCGATCACCTTCGGCTACAAGATGGCGAGCATCCTGGCCGGCATCGATCGTCACCGCGAGCGCCTGCAGCAACTCAAGCCGCGCGTCCTGATGGGCGAGTTCGGCGGCGCGTCGGGCACCTTGTCCTCGCTCGAGAAGGGCGCCATGGAAACCCAGGCCGGGCTGATGAAGGAGCTGGGCCTCGCTCAGCCTCTGATCTCGTGGCACACGGTGCGCGACACCATCGCGGAGGTCGGAGCCTTCCTCGGGCTGGTGGGCGGCTCGCTCGGCAAGATCGCGATGGACGTCAAGCTGATGATGCAGACCGAAGTGGCGGAGGTCTTCGAGCCCTTCGCGCCGGGCCGCGGCTCGTCGTCGACCATGCCGCAGAAGCGCAACCCGATCTCCTGCCTCTACATCCACGCCAACATCTCGGTCGCGCGCCAGCATGCCGCCGCGCTGATGGATGCGATGGTGGCCGACCACGAGCGCTCGACCGGGCCCTGGGAGATCGAGTGGGTGTCGCTGCCGGAGATCTTCTGCCTGATGTCCGGCGCGTTGAAGCAGACCAAGTTCATCCTCAAGGGCCTGGAGGTCGACGCTACCCGCATGCGCGCCAACATCGACCTCACGAACGGCCTCGTGATGTCCGAGGCCGTGATGATGGGCCTGGGCCCCTACATCGGCCGCGAATACGCGCACGACCTGGTGTACGACCTGTGCCGCCAGGCGCTGGCCGAGAACCGCCCGCTGGTCGAGATCCTGGTCGCCCACCCGGAGATCAACAAGCACGTGACGCGAGCCCAACTCGATGCGATGTGCGACCCGGCCAACAACCTCGGCCAAGCCGGCGTCATGGTCGATCGCGTGCTCAGCGCGCGCCGCTGAGCCGACTCCGGCCTTTCATCACCGACCAAACCGGCGCAGACCGGTATGCATCTGTACGCCCTGAATTTGGAGACAACGTCGTGAACATCCGCAAGCTCTTGAAGCTCCTCTACGTCCAGGTCCTGATCGGCCTGATCCTCGGCATCACCGTAGGCCACTATTGGCCGGACTTCGGCGCCAGCCTCAAGCCGCTCGGTGATGGCTTCGTCAAGCTGGTCAAGATGATGATCGCCCCGGTGGTGTTCTGCACCATCGTCACCGGCATCACTTCGCTAGGTGATTCGAAGGAAATCGGCAAAACGCTGCTGAAGGCGATGGGCCTGTTCTACGCGCTGACGATCCTGGCGTTGATCACGGGCCTCGTCACCGTGTTCGTGATGCAACCGGGCGCCGGCATGCACATCGATCCGAAGAACCTGGACGCCTCGGTGGCGACACGGTTCGCAAACGAGATTCACATTCATGGCTTTACCGACTTCGTGCTTCACATCATCCCCAACGCCTTCTTTGGTGCGTTTGCCGACGGCGAAGTATTGCCGGTGCTGCTGCTGGCGGTGCTGTGCGGCTTCGGCCTGACGCGCATTGGCACGGCGGCCAAGCCGGTGCTCGACGGCATCGACGGCTTCTCGCACATGCTTTTCGCGGCCTTCGGCATCATCATGCGGCTGGCGCCGATCGGCGCCTTCGGCGCGATGGCATTCACCGTCGGGCGTTACGGCATCAAGTCGATCGGCTCGCTCGGCCTGCTGATCGGGACTTTCTACCTGGCCTGCATCTTCTTCGTCGTCGTGGTGCTCGGTGTGCTGTCGCGCCTGCACGGTTTCAAGCTGTGGCAGCTGATGCGCTACATCAAGGAAGAGTTGCTGGTCGTGCTCGGCACCTCGTCCAGCGAGCCGGTGCTCCCGCGTCTCCTGCTCAAGCTCGAACGACTCGGGTGCAAGAAGGGTGTGGTCGGCCTCGTGCTTCCCACAGGCTATTCGTTCAACCTCGACGGCACGGCCATCTACCTGACGCTGGCGTCGATGTTCATTGCCCAGGCCTGCGACATCCAGCTGTCCTGGCTGCAGATCGCCTCGATGCTGGGCATCATGCTGCTCACGTCCAAGGGCGCAGCAGGCGTCACGGGCAGTGGCTTCGTCGCCCTGGTGGCCACGCTCACGGTCATGCCTGACCTGCCCGTGGCCGGCGTGGCGCTGATCGTCGGGATCGATCGCTTCATGTCGGAGGCGCGGGCGCTCACCAGTACCATCAGCAACGCGGTGGCCTGCATCGTGGTCTCGATCTGGGAGAACGCGTGCGACCGGGAGGTGCTGCGGCGCGAGTTGGCCGCGAACTACGCCAACACCGAGCACGATCTCGAAGAGGGTTCCGGCGACCTCCCTGCGCCGCTCGGCCACGCCGGCCCGGCGCACTGACACCGAGCGCCGGGCTCAGCGCCCGGCCCGCCTCAAGATCTTCAGCTCACCGCGCGGCGGCCTTCCGGCTTGCCGCGCTTCGCCTTCATCTCGGAGAAGAAGGCGTAGAGCTGCTGCGCGGCCGGGGACAGGGTCCGGCCCTTGCGCCGGATGAGGCCGATCTTGCGGGTGATCACCGGGTCGTAGAGCGGAACGCTCACGAGCAGCGGATGGTCCGCGTCCGGCATGGCGATCGAAGGCACCGCAGCCACGCCGAGGCCCGCCTCCACCAGGCCGAGCATCGTCGTGACGTGCTGGGTCTCGTAGATGCTCTGCGGACGCCCGGGCAGGCCCGAAAGCGCCTGATCCAGCAGCAACCGGTTGCCCGACGCCTTGCTGACCGAGATGTAGTCGTACTGGCCCAGTTCGGTCCAGCTCACGCGGCGCTTCTTGGCGAGTGGGTGGTCGCGCCTGCAAGCCGCGACGAAACGCTCCTCCAGCAAGGGCTTGAATTCGATGTCCGGCTCCTTGCCGCCGACGAAGTTGAGCCCGAAGTCAGCTTCGCCTCGCGACACGGCCGACAGCACCTCGTTGGCGCTGGCGTCGAAGACCTTGACCCGGATCTTCGGGTAGCGCTCGTGGTAGCGCGAGATCACCTGCGACAGGAAGTAGTAGACGGTCGATGGCACGCAGGCGATCGTCACCTCGCCCATGCGCGTGGCCGCCACACCGCGGATGCCCAACAGCGTGTGGTCGAGGTCGTCCAGGAGCTGCTGCACCTTGCGATCGAAGTCGCGTCCGACCGAGGTCAGGCTCACGCGCCGGGTGGTGCGGTCGAGCAGCCGCACGCCGAGCGCCTCCTCGAGCTTTTCGATGCGTCGGCTGAAGGCCGGCTGCGACACATGCAGCGCCTCGGCGGCCTTTCGGAAGCTGTTGAGCTCGGCCACCGCCCGGAACGCCTGCAGATCGTTGAGATTGAAGTTGATGGCCATGGCGCAGGGCTCCCGAACAGTGTCACTGATCGACAGTGTGCATCAATCGATCCTAAACATGCAATTCACAGAACGCTTCCAGGAGCGGAACATTCGATCCAGGCCAAGAAAGAGCCTCCCAGGCAGCCAGTTCTCGACCATCCACCGGAGTAGACAAATTGAAGATCCAGAAAATTCGCCTCGTCGGCGCTGTCGCGCTGGCGGCGTCCCTGGCCTGCGGCAGCGCAGCCGCCGCCTTTCCTGAAAAGTCGATCACCCTCGTGGTCCCCACGGCGGCAGGGGGTGCCAACGACGCCATGGCGCGCGTCATCGGCCAGGCCATGTCGGCCATCCTCAAACAGCCCGTCATCGTCGACAACAAGGCCGGCGCCAACGGCGCCATCGCCAGCGAGTATGTGATGCGCGCGGCGCCCGACGGCTACACGCTCATGCTGGGTTACATCGCAACCCATGCGATGAATCCGGCACTGCAAAAGCTTCGCTACGACCCCGTCAAGGACTTCGAGCCCGTCGGCATGGTCGGATCGTCGGCGACGCTGATGGTGGTCAATCCCGCCGTCAAGGCCGGCAACGCGAAGGAGGTCGTGGCGATGCTCAAGGCCGCGCCGGACAAGACCAGCTACGCCTCGGCCGGCAATGGCACAGCGCCGCACTTCGCGGCCGAGATGTTCAAGCTTTCGACGGGCACCAGCATGCTGCACGTGCCCTACAAGGGCTCCGCGCCGGCCATCACCGACACCCTCGGTGGCCAGACGCAGGTGATGTTTCCCAGCCTCTTCACGGCCATGCCGTACGTCAAGGCCGGCAAGCTGAAGGCAGTGGGTGTTGCAGGCACCAAGCGCTCGACGCTCATGCCGGACGTACCCACACTGCAGGAGCAGGGCATCGCCGACGTCGACGTCTCGCAGTGGTACGGCATCTTTGCGCCGGCGAAGACGCCCAAGCCGGTGATCGAACAGCTCAACAAGGTGCTCAACGAGGTGCTGGCCGACAAGAGCGTGATCAAGCGCCTCGAGGACCACGGTGCCGAAGTCTCGACCATGACGACCGAGCAGATGCGCACCTATGTGGCGCAGGAGCAGGTCAAGTGGAAGAAGGTGGTCCAGGCCGCCAAGATCACCGCGGATTGAGATGAACCGCTCCATCCCTTGCGTGCTGATGCGCGCCGGAACATCGCGCGGCCCTTTCTTCCTGCGCGAGTGGCTGCCCGAAGGCGACGAGGCCCGTGACCAGGCGCTGATCGGCGCGATCGGTGCCTCCGACCCGCTGCAGCTCGATGGCGTGGGCGGCGGCAGCACGTTGAACAGCAAGGTCGCCATCGTGTCGCGCTCGTCGCAGCCGGGCTGCGACATCGACTATCTCTTCGCGCAGGTGGGCGTGGGCCACCGGTCGGTCGACACGCGGCCGAACTGCGGCAACATGCTCTCGGGCGTCGCGCCTTTCGCGATCGAGCAGGGTTTGATTGCTGCGACGGACGGCACCACCAGCGTTCGCGTCTACAACGTCAACACCGGGTCGCGCATCGACGTGACGGTGCGAACGCCCGGTGGCCGCGTGACCTACGAAGGCGACGCGCGCATCGATGGCGTGGCCGGCACGGCGGCGCCGATCCTGCTCAACTTCCTCGATGCGTGGGGGGCAGTCACCGGGCAGGTCTTCCCGACCGGCCAGCGAATCGACACGATCGACGGCATCCAGGTGAGCTGCATCGATGCGGCCATGCCGCTGATGATCGTGCGTGCCGGTGATCTCGGTGTCACGGGGCGCGAGAAACCGGCAGTGCTCGACGCGAACACTGCGCTCCTCGAGCGGCTGGAAAGCCTGCGCCTGGAGGCCGGACGCAGGATGGGCCTCGGCGACGTCTCCAACAGCGTCATTCCAAAGCCGGTGCTGGTCAGCACGGGTGAGTCGAATGACAGCATCACCTCACGCTACTTCACGCCGCGCAAATGCCATGCATCGCATGCCGTGACGGGCGCTATCGGCGTCGCGAGCGCGTTTGCCCTGCCGGGAACGGTCGCGAGCGGGGCGGCGCGCGAACCGGGACGCCACAACCTGGTCGTGCTTCATCCCGCCGGCCAGATCGATGTCGAAGTCGAGTTGAAGGGCGGCGCAGACGCCGCGACCGTGGAGCGCGCCGCCCTCGTTCGCACGGCGCGAAAGATCATGCAGGGCGAACTGCATCTGCCCGACTACGTGTTTTCACGTCCCGAAGCAGCAGACGCGGAGCCGTCGAACTTCCCGCACAGAGCCCTGACCCTCATCGTGCCGACGCGCGCCGGCGGCGGCAACGACACGATGGCCCGCATCATTGCCGGCAAGTTGGGCCCGCTGCTCGGCCGGGAAGTGCGGGTCGACAACCGGGCCGGGGCGAACGGCGCGATCGCCAGCGAGTACGTGGCCGGCGCCGCGCCGGACGGCCACACCTTGATGTTCGGCTACGTCGGTACGCACGCGATGAACCCGGCCCTGCAAAGGCTGGGCTACGACCCGGTGAGCGATTTCGAGCCGGTCGGGCTCGTCGGTTCTTCGCCGACCTTGATGGTCAGCCATCCGACAAGAGGCGCCCCCGACCTGCACACGCTCATCGCTCGGCTGAAAGACGCGCCTCGCTGTTTCAGCTACGCATCCGCCGGCGATGGGACGCCACCGCATTTCGCCGCCGAACTGTTTCAGCTCAGCAGCGGAACGTCGATGGCGAGCACGACCAGTGAGGGGGCCGCACCTGCGATTGCCGACACGGTCAACGGACTGTCGCAGATCATGTTTCCGAGCCTGTTCACGGCATACCCTTTCATCCGTGCGGGACAGCTGCGCGCCTTGGCGGTGGCTGGACCGAAGCGCCTGGTGGCCCTTCCTGCCGTGCCGACGCTCGCGGAGCTGGGCGTCACGGGGGTGGATGTCGTGCAATGGTATGGGCTTTTTGCGCCGGCCCGTACGCCCGCGACAGCCATTGATCGCCTCAATCGGGCGCTCAACGAGGTACTGGCCGATCCAGAGGTCGTCGAACGCTTCGAGAGCCATGGTGCGCGCGCTGAGCCGGGAGGCGCCGATGCGCTTGCGCGGAGGATGCAGACGGATCTGGCCCGCTGGCGCCAGGTCGTGGCTCAGGCCGAGATTGCGCCGAAAGAGTCGCGCCAACTCGCGCTGGATTGACGCGTCGCCCGCTACAGACGGGTGCTGGCGGCTCCCCGAGGGTTCGACACGGACCGAGGGCTGGAGCGCAGCGAATCGATTTGACTCCGGGCACGGGTCCTGCCCGGCGGAATCCGCCAGGCAAATCGGCGGCGTCCGACACATTGCGTGCGCCGTACAGGACAAGCTGCCTGCATCCACATCGGGCAAATGCTTCTTGCATGGATCAGGGAAATTCCTGGTCATATGGCGCAAAGAAGTATTGTTCTGGGCGCCCAAAGTACCAAAAGCACAACCACCCTTCTCCAGAATTCGTCCCACGGCGCCACCCCCCCGACGCCGGACCCGGAGACATCCTCATGAAGCGAATCCTCAAGGCTGGTCTGGTCGCAAGCCAACGCGTTTCCATCATTGTTCAAGGAGAACCAGCATGACCCGCCGTCTCGCCCAAAGTCATATCCTGCTCACCGGTGCCGGCGGCGGCATCGGCCTGGCCGTCGCCGAAGCCTGCATCGCCGAAGGCGCCCTCTGCAGCGTCGTCGACCGCGCGCCCGCCGCGCCGGCCGAGGTGGCCGAATTGCAGCGCAAGCATCCGGATGCGCTGCACTACATCGGCGCCGACGTCACCGACAGCGCCGCCATCCAACGCATGCTCGCCGAGGCGGTGCAGCGCTTCGGGCCGGTTCATACCTTGTTCAACAACGCGGCGGTGTTCGACATGGCACCCTTGCTGGAGAGCAGCGAGGCCTCTTACGACTTGCTGTTCGCGGTGAACGTGAAGGGCATGTTCTTCGTGATGCAGGCCGTCCTCAAGCACATGGTCGGGGCGAAGACCCCCGGCGCGTCGATCATCAACATGGCCTCGCAGGCCGGGCGGCGCGGCGAAGCCCTCGTGTCGCACTACTGCGCCACCAAAGCGGCGGTGATCAGCTATACGCAGAGCGCAGCGCTCGCCATGGCGCCGCATGGCATCCGCGTCAACGGTATTTCTCCAGGCGTGGTCGACACCCCGATGTGGGAGCACGTCGACGACCTGTTCGCGAAGTACGAGGGCCTTCCCAAGGGCGAGAAGAAGCGCCGCGTCGGACTCGAGGTACCCCTGGGCCGCATGGGCACGCCCGACGACGTCGCCGGCGCGGCGGTGTTCCTGGCCAGCGACGAGGCGCGCTACATCACGGCGCAGACGCTCAACGTCGACGGTGGCAATGTAATGAGTTGAGCCGGGCTTCTGCCGTCACCAGAGCCTCTCTGGCGTCATGGGGCCCGGCCCAGGGCCTCGATCCGGGTCACCGTGAACTTGCCGTCGATCTTCTCGGCCTGGAACCGGACTTTCTCGCCGACCTGAAGCTTCTCGAGCATGGCAGGGTCGGTGACCTGGAAGACCATCGTCATGCCGGGCATGTCGAGGTTCTTGAGCGGACCGTGCCTGAGCGTGAGCTTCTTGTTGTCGGTGTCGATCTTGCGAACCTCCCCGTCGGAGAGCTCGTCCGCGGCGGCCGTTCCCGAGGCGCCGGACTGGGCGCTCGCGGCGCCGGAGAGGGCGAGCGCGGCAACGAATGCCAGCAGTGCGATGCGGCGGTCGATCATGGCCGTGCCACCTTCACGACGCCCTTCATGCCGGCGTCATAGTGGCCGGGCTGAAGGCAGGCGAAATCGACCTGGCCGGCCCGGGTGAACTGCCAGACGACTTCACCGCTCTGGCCGGGCGCCAGCGTCACCATGCTCGGGTCGGCATGTTCCATTTCCGGGTTCTTCTTCATGACTTCGTAGTGCGCCTCGAGCGCCTTCCGGGTCCCGAGCACGAGCTCGTGCTTCAGCTGGCCGGAGTTCTTGATGACGAAGCGCACGGTCTCGCCCTGCTTGACGCGGACGTCGGCCGGCACGAAGCGCATGCTGTCGTTCATGTCGATGCGGATCGTGCGGGTGGCCTTGCCGGCGACGCCGGGCTGGCCGATCGCGCTGTCCACGTCGTGGCCGTGGCTGTCGCCGTGCGCGTGGCCGCCGGCATGGGTGCCGGACGCCGAGGCGCCTGCGGCCGCCAGGGCCAGCAGCGCAGCGAGCGCGGTGTGTTGGATTGCGTGCTTCATGGGTTTCCTTTGCGTTGGGAGAGGTGGGGAAAAAACGTCAGTGGCCGGCGTGGCCGCCGGCAGGCTTGCGAACCTGGACCTCGATGTCCCTGGCGGGCATGTTCCGCACGGGCATCGCGGCGGCACCGGCGCCGCGCTGTCGCGGGGCGTCGGGCGCGGGGCCGTCCAGCTCGTACGCCACGGTGCCCTTGGGGTGCCTGAACCAGCCCGGGTTCGCGTAGTCACCGGCCTTCTGGCCCTTGCGGACCTTGAGGACGCTGAACATGCCGCCCATCTCGACCGAGCCGAAGGGGCCTTCGCCGGTCATCATCGGCGCCGTGTTGTCGGGGATCGGCATGTCCATTTCCGCCATGTCGGCCATGCCGCGCTCGCCCATGACCATGTAGTCGGGCACGAGGTCCGTGATCTGGCGGGTGATGTCCTGGTGGTCGACGCCGATCATGGTCGGGACGTCGTGGCCCATGGCGTTCATGGTGTGGTGGCTCTTGTGGCAGTGGAAGGCCCAGTCACCCTCCGCATCGGCGACGAACTCGAACTGGCGCATCTGGCCGACCGCGACGTCCGTCGTCACCTCGGGCCAGCGTGCGCCCCGCGGCGTCGGCCCACCGTCGGTTCCCGTGACCTCGAACTCATGGCCGTGGAGGTGCATCGGATGGTTGGTCATCGTGAGGTTGCCGACGCGGATCCGGACCTTGTCGTTCAAGCGCACGTTGAGCGAGTCGATGCCCGGAAAGATCCGGCTGTTCCACGACCAGAGGTTGAAGTCGAGCATGGTCATGATCCTGGGCGTGGCGCTCCCCGGCTCCACGTCGTAGGCATTGAGCAGGAAGACGAAGTCGCGGTCGACCTTGTCGATCAGCGGATGCTCGCCCTTCGGGTGCGTCACCCAGAAGCCCATCATGCCCATCGCCATCTGCACCATCTCGTCCGCATGCGGGTGGTACATGAAGGTGCCCGGCCGGCGTGCGACGAACTCGTAGACGAAGGTCTTGCCGGGCCGGATCGGGGGCTGCGTCAGCCCCGAGACCCCGTCCATGCCATTGGGCAGGCGCTGGCCGTGCCAGTGGACGCTGGTGTGCTCGGGCAGCTTGTTGGTCACGAAGATGCGCACCCGGTCGCCTTCGACGACCTCGATCGTGGGCCCGGGCGACTGGCCGTTGTAGCCCCAGAGATTGGCCTTGAAGCCCGGCGCCATCTCGCGCACCACGGGTTCGGCCACCAGGTGGAACTCCTTGACGCCCTTGTTCATCCGCCAGGGAAGGCTCCAGCCGTTGAGCGTGACCACGGGGTCGTAGGGCCTTCCGCTGGAAGGCGCCAGTGGCGGCATGGTGTCGGGCCGGGTCTGGAAGGCGGGCTCCGGCAAGGCGGCCATCGCCACCTTGCTCACGCCCGCAGCAGCGACGGCCCCGGTGATGGCGCTCGCAGCGCCGAGAAAATTGCGTCGGTTCGTCATGTCGTTCATGGGTTCGGTGCGGGGGCTTCAGTGCGCGGCTGCGGCAGCCGCCGCGGGACCGGCGCCGGCCATGGGCGTCGCGGCCACTGTCGGTCGGCCGAGGATCGAGGCCGCCAGCGCGGCGTCGGCGAGCCAGAATTGCTGCTGGGCGTCGATGGCGTTGCTGACGCTCGCGATCTGGTCGCGCGCCTCGGCCAGCAGTTCGAAGACGCCGATCAGCATGCCGTTGTAGCGAAGCACGTTCTCGTCGGTCATGGCCTGGCGCAGCGGGACGATCTCGTCCCGGTAGTGCCGGGCGATGTCATGGGCCGTGCGGTAGGCCGAATAGCTCTCGCGCAGTTGCGAGGACGCGCCGCGCACGGTGGCGTCGTAGCGGTTGGCCGCGGCCAGCGACTGGGCATCCAGCGCATCGCGCTGCGCCGTTCCCCAGTCGAACAGGGGCAGCCGGATGTCGATCTCGTAGCCGCGGCGCGTGCTCTGGGTCCCGGTGGCATCGTCGAACACGGTGTCATGGCGGCCGCCGACCTCGATGTCGGTGAAGGTCGACAGCAGGTTGATCCCCTGCGACTGGCCCGCCGCCTCCAGCCGGGCCCGCGCGATCCGGACGTCGAGGCGCTGCGCGGTCGCGGTGGCTGCGACTTCCTTCGCATCGCGGGGCGCCTTCGGCAGATCGGGCAGCCGGTCCGGCAGGCGCATCCGGGCCGCCTGGGCGTCGTCCAGCCCCAGGGCGCGATTCAGCTCCTCGCGCGCGGCGGTGGCGGCCTGTCGCGCCAGGGCCAGCCGGGTGGTTGCGTCGGCGTAGAAGACCTGCTGGCGCGCGCGCTGGAGCTTGCTGAAGTTGCCGACCTGCTGCATCCGGCGCGCCAGCTCCGCGCTGGCCTGCGCCGAGCGATGGACCTGTTCGGCGTACGTCAGCGTCTGCTGGGCCGCGACCGCGCGAACCCAGGCCTGCCGGACCTGCGTGACCTGGTCGACCACGGTGCCGGTCAGCTGCACCTTGGCCTGGTCCGACTGGCTTTTCGAAATGGCCAGCCGCCGCGGCAGCAGGATCAGGTCCACGAGGCCGAAGGACAGCAGACGGCCCAGCTCGAGTTCGCTGTCGATGCGCAGGCGATCGAACTTGAAGATCGGGTTCGGGAGCCGGCCGGTCTGGTCGGCGGCGGCGATGTCGGCCCAGCTCTGGGCGACCAGGGCCTGCACGGCCGGGCTGTTGGCCAGGGCGAGCTGCACCGCATCGTTCTGCGTCAGCGGCTGCGCCAGAAGGTCCTGCGCCAGGGCCGCGCGGCGGTCGCGCTGCGCCGGGTCGCGGCTCAGTTCCAGCTTTCCCTGGGTGAAGGCCTGCGCGTTGGCGTTCGTCTCCTGGAGGGCATCGTCGATGCCGACCGAGGCGCAGCCGGCCAGCACGCCGATGGCGGCAGCGATGGCCGCCAGACGCAAGGCGGGCCTCATGGCCGTTCCTTGCCCGGCGGCGCCGCTGTGGCGGGGCCGTCGCCGGCGGCGCCCTTCGCCGCCTCCTTGGCGTAGGCCCGCCAGCCGCCGCGGCGGTGCACGGTGTCGTTGGCGGCCTTCCAGGGGATCGGCTTTTCGTCGGCGAAGGGGCGGTAGCCCTCGAGCGCGGACGGGTAGGTGGCGACCGGGGGCGTCGCGCGCGGTTCTGCAGGAGGCGGCGTGGGCTGGGCGATGGCGCTCAGCGCGCCCACGGCAGGGGCAAGGGCCAGCCAACGGGCCGGCAATGAAGCGAACATGGAAGTCCTCGCAAGTTCATGAACGGAGTGCGTCGAGCCGCCCGAAAAGGGCATGACGCAGGCGATGCATGAGCGTTCGCGGCGTGGCCGTGACGCGTGTCACGGCGGCGCGAACGTGTCAGCGGCGAGGGGGTTTGTCGAGGAGGCGGGGCACCAGCGCGGCCAGCGCGAAGGTGGGTTCCGCCAGTTCAGCGGGGGGCAGGTCCTGGAGGACGGCCAGCTGCAGCTCGCTGACCAGCGCGGTGCCGTGGCACGCGCCGCAGGTGCCGCACTTGTGCAGGGTGTCGACCTCGAGGCCGGCGGTCTTGCCTGGGTCGGCCTTGGACGACTGCTTGGCCTCGTGGTGGTGCTGGCCGGCGTGCCCGTCGCCGTGCCGATGCACCGCGGAATCGTGTGCTTCGGAAGTTCCGGCTGTGACCGCGGCCATCGTGCTCGTCGCGGTCATCGTGCTCGTCGCACCCGAATGCCCGGGCCCGCAAAGGACCATGGCTGCCGCCGCGTACCCCTGGAAGGGAACGGCGAACATCATGATCCAAAGGACAAACAGGCGAACCCGGTGCATGCCGCGCATTGTAGATGAGGTGCCGCGACGGCTTCGACCCGGCCGGGGTCGTGCGTTGCGCGCCGAGGCGCTAGAGTCGGCCTCATGAACCGACGACTCTCATTCCTCCTCCTTGCGATGGCGCTGGCAGGCTGCGGCGCCCCTTCCAACGAAGTCGTCCGGATGAAGGACGGCGTGATGCGCGCCACCACCTCCGCCGAGGCCGCCTCGTACTGCCGGAAGGACCGTTTGACCCTGCAGGTCATCGGCAAGGCGCCCGCCGAGACCGGCGTCCTGTTCCGATGCGAACCCTGATCGCCCGACGGACCCCTGGCCACCGCGCGACTGCGGCCTTCAAAAGAGCGATGAAACGCGCCGGACCGCCGACTCGGCGGTCCGACTCTTGCTTGTGCGATCCGGTCGGGCCGGAAGCCGGTGGCCCTTCCGGCGCCACGGCGCTTCGCAGGCAGGCCGCGCCGACCCAAGCACATCGAAGGAGCTCTCCATGTTCGGACTGACACCGCTGGGCATCGTCCACACCGCCATCAGCCTGGTGGCGCTGGCCGCGGGCTTTGCGTCGATGATCCGCTTCGGCGAAATCGCGGCCGGGCATCCGCTCGGCCGCACCTATGTCTGGGCCACGGTCCTGACCTGCCTGACCGGCTTCGGCATCTTCCGGCACGGCGGCTTCGGCGCACCGCACGCGCTGGGGGTCCTGACGCTGGTGGTGCTCGGCATCGCGGCGCTGGCCGGGCGCCGGAAGGTCTTCGGCCGCGCCTCGCGCGCGGTCGAGATGATCGCCTACTCGACCACGCTCTTCTTCCACATGATCCCCGGGCTGACCGAGACCTTCACGCGGCTGCCCGCCGGGGCGCCCTGGTTCAGCGGGCCCGACGATCCGAGCCTGCAGAAGGCGGTGGGCTTCTTCTTCGTCGTGCTGGTGATCGGCTGCGTGCTGCAAGTGCGCGGCCTCGCGAAGCGTTCATCGGCGGGGCTGCCTGACAGCGTGGGCGGATAGGGGCTCAACGGCCGGTGTCGGCGGGCGACACGGCGCGCAACCGGGCAGATGCCAGGGCCGGAGTGACGACTTGAGAGCCCTCGGCGAACAAGCTCAGGCAGCGATTTCGCTCGAGAGGGCAACAGCACTCAACGCAGGTAGGCCTGCGCCAGCGCGACCCAATAACTCGCGGTGCTGGGCAGGATCTCGTCGTTGAAGTCGTAGCCGGTGTTGTGCACCATGCAGCCCGGACCGCTGCCGGGCTTGCCGTCGCCGTTGCCGACGATGAAGTAGCTGCCCGGCACCGCGTTCAGCATGAACGCGAAATCGTCGCTGGCCTGCAGCGGCGCCATGTCGGGGATCAGCGCCTTCTCGCCCATCGACGCCAGCGCCACCTCTCGCGCGAAGGCGGTGGCCGCCTCGTCGTTGACGCAGGGCGGCATCTTCCACTGGTAGTCGACCGTCGCGGTCGCGCCATGCACGGCCGCCTGGGCTTGCGCCATGGCGACGATGCGCTCGCGCAGGAAAGCGCGCACCTCGGGCTTTCGCGCGCGCACCGACAGCTTGAGTTCGGCGCTGGTCGGAATCACGTTGGGCGCCTTGCCGGCGCTCATCGCACCCACCGTGACGACCGCCATGTCGTTGGGGTCGACCTCGCGCGACACCAGGGTCTGCAACGCCAGGATCAGGTGCGCCGCGACCATGATCGGATCGACCGTGGTGTGCGGCATCGCGCCATGGCCGCCCTTGCCTTCAATGGTGATGACGGCCGTGTCCGACGAGCTGTAGATCACGCCCGGAAGAAAGCCGAACTGCCCGGCCGGGAAACCGGGCTCGTTGTGGAAGGCATACACCGCGTCGCAGGGGAAGCGCTCGAAGAGACCGTCCTCGACCATCTTCTTCGCGCCCATCAAGCCCTCCTCGGCGGGCTGGAAGATCAGGTGGAGCGTTCCGTTGAAGCCCTTGGCGACCGCCAGCAATTGCGCCGCGGCGAGCAGCGTGGCGGTGTGGCCGTCATGGCCGCAAGCGTGCATGGCGCCGGGTTTTCGGCTGGCCCACGAGAGGCCGGTGGTTTCCGTCATCGGCAGCGCGTCCATGTCGGCGCGCAGGCCCAGCCGCCGGCTGCCGTCGCCGACCTTGAGCGTTGCGACCACGCCGGTCCCGCCCAGGCCGCGATGCACGGCATAGCCCCAGCGCGCCAGTCGTTCCGCCACCAGATCGCTGGTCTGGAACTCTTCATAGCCCAGTTCGGGATTGGCATGGATCTGCCGGCGCAAGCCGACCATTTCCTCGGTCGTGGCCTGGATGCCGGGGTGGATGGGAACTGAAATCATCGGGGCCGCCTTGACGCTGCAGTGAGCGTGCATTTTCCACGCCAATAATGGCGGCTGTCCGATGGCCCTGAAATTGCTTCGAAAATCGCCCGCCCCCGGGCCCTTCTCCGACAATGACCCACAGCACCCACACCCCCCCGCCCCTCTTCCTGAGCCGGCGCCAGTTGAGCCTCGGCGCCCTCGCGATCGCCGGCAGCCTGGCCACTTCGCGCTACGGCCACGCGGCCACCGGCAAGGGCACCGCCGTGCTCGCCATCGACGCCGATCCGCCAACGCTGAACCTCGGCACGACCACCGACTTCGCGGCCGGCGACGTCTCGGCCAAGATCCTCGAGGGCCTGGTGTGGCTCGACCCGCAGTACAACCCGAAGCCTTCGCTGGCCACCGCCTGGACCGTCTCGCCCGACGGCAAGACCTACCGTTTCACGCTGCGCAGCGGCGTCAAGTGGCATGACGGCAAGGACTTCACGAGCGCCGACGTCAAGTTCACGCTGACCGAGGTCGTGGGCAAGCTGCACCCGCGTGCGGCGCCGGTGTTCAAGGGTCTCGGCCTCGAGGTCGACACGCCCGATCCCCTGACCGCGGTGGTCCGGCTGCAGAAGCCCTACGCCCCCTTCCTCTCGCAGATGACGGTGTTCGACGCCCCGATGCTCCCGCGCCACCTCTACGAAGGCAGCAACATCGGCACCAACCCGGCCAACCAGAAGCCGGTGGGTACCGGCCCTTTCAAGTTCGGCGAGTGGAAGCGCGGGGCGAGCATCAAGCTCGTGCGCAACGACCAGTACTGGGACGGCGACAAGCCTTTTCTCGAATCGATCATCTTCCAGGTGATCCCGCAGGCGGCCAACCGCGTGCCCGCCTTGCAGACCGGCGAGATCGACGAACTCCTCGACTTCTACACGCCCAAGCCCGACGTCCCGCGGATCCTCGCGGACAAGAATCTGGCGCCGCGCCGTGGCGTGAACATCCCGGCGGTCTACTTCCTGATGTTCAACACGCAGTCGCCGTTGTTCTCGAAGCTGGAAGCTCGCCATGCAGCGGCCCTGGCGATCGACCGGCAGCGGCTCGTCAAGCAGGCCATGAACGGCATCGCCCGACCGGGCGCGGGTGCCTTCGGCGACGGCTTCAAATGGCTCTTCAACGACGAGGTGAGCTACGCGAAGAAGTACCCCCTCGATCCGGCACGCGCCAAGGCCCTGTTCGAGAAGGCCGGCGTCAAGCCCGGCAGCACGACAGTGCGCATGCCCTTCGACGTCAGCCGGGCGCAGATGCGCGCGCAATCGCAGATCATCCAGGACAACTTGCGGCAGATCGGCCTCGAAGTGAAGCTCGAGCCGCTCGAACGCTCGGTGTACTACGACCGCGTGTTCGCCAAGCGCGACTACGACATGATGCTGGGATCGTACTTCTCGGCCGGCGACCCGGCCATCGGCTACACGCGCCTCTACAACACCTACACGGGCACCGCGCCGAACACCAACGCGAGCGGCTATTCGAACCCGAAGGTCGACGATCTGCTGAGCCGGGCCGCCACCGCCACCGATCGCGAAGTGCGCGCCAGGCTCTACAAGGAGCTGCAGGTGATCCTCAACGAGGACCTGCCGACGCTGGTGCTGTTCGACGAGGAGACGGTGGACACGGCGAGCAGGAAGCTGACCGGCGTGTTCCCCGCGCTCGATGCGCGCGACCAGTGGGCCGGCGTCAGGCGTACCGACTAGATTCGATGCCCTCCTTCATCCTGCGTCGCCTGCTGCACGCGGTGCCGCTGCTGCTCGCGGTGGTGGTGCTCAACTTCCTGCTGATCGCCTTCACGCCGGGCGATCCGATCACGCTGCTGGTGGGCGACTTTCCCGCGCCGCCCGAATACCTCGACCAGATGCGCCGCGAGTTCGGGCTCGATCAGCCGGTGTGGATCCAGTTGCTGCGCTACCTGGGCAAGGTGGTCCAGGGCGACTTCGGCTATTCGTTCGCGAACCAGCAGCCGGTGGCCGCGCTGATTCTCGATCGGCTCGGCGCCACGCTGGAACTCACCCTGAGCGCGCTCGCCTTCGCGAGCGTGATGGGGATCGTGTTCGGTGTCATCGCGGCCCGCTCCGCCTCCGGCTCGGGCCGGGGACTGGCCGACTCGGCGATCCAGGGCGCTTCGTCGGCGGGCTACGCGATCCCGGATTTCTGGCTCGGGCAGCTGCTGATCCTGGTATTTGCGATCTGGCTGGGCTGGCTGCCCTCGCAAGGCAACAACCCGGTGCGCGGCACCGAGCCCGGTTTCGCAGGCACCCTGCAGCACCTGTCGTACCTGGTGCTTCCGGCCTTCGCGCTGTCGCTGCGCTACCTCACGCTGATCACGCGCATCACGCGCGCGGCGATGCTCGAGGTGATGAACGCCGACTTCATCCTGGCCTCGCGCTCGCGCGGCGCGTCCGAGTGGACCGTGGTCGTCGTGCACGCACTGCGCAATGCCGCGGCGCCGGTGCTCACGGTCATCGGCTACAACGTGGGCTTCGTGCTGGCGGGCTCGGCGCTGATCGAGGCCGTGTTCGCGTGGCCCGGCATCGGGCGGCTGCTCTATGAATCGATCTCCAAGCGGGACTATCCGGTGATGCTCGCGATCCTGCTGATGGTGTCGGTCACGGTGGTCGTCGCGAACCTGGTCACCGACATCATTCACCGACTGATCGATCCGCGGATCGAACGCGCATGAGCGCCGCGCCGGACCGCTCCAAGCAAGCTCGCACCGCAGTGCGAAGCACGGAGGTTGCCTTATGAGTGACGCGACGCTGACTCCGATCGTGCCCCCGGTGGGCACGCCCTTGCGCAAGGCCGGCTTCCGGCGCCGACTGCTGCGGCGGCCGACGACGATCCTCGCGCTGGCCTTCCTCGCGCTGCTCTTCGCGCTGGCAGTCTTCGCGCCGCTGGTCAGCGCGTACGACCCGCTCGGCGGCGGCGACAGCGCGCTGCTCGAACCGCTCGCTCCCGGCCACTGGCTCGGCACCGACGACCTGGGCCGCGACATCTGGACGCGGGTGGTCTTCGGCACGCGCATCTCTCTCACCGTCGGCGTGCTGAGCGCGCTGTTCGCGGTGGTCGTGGGCGTGATCGTCGGCGCGCTGGCGGGCTACTTCGGCGGCTGGCTCGACACGCTGCTGATGCGGATCGCCGAGTTCTTCCAGACGCTGCCGCGCTTCGTCGTGGCACTGATCGTGATCGCGCTGTTCGGCACCAGCGTGTTCAAGATGATCGTGGTGATCGCCGCGCTCGCCTGGCCGCAGCTCGCGCGGGTGGTGCGCGCCTCGGTCGCGACGCTCGCGCAATCGCAGTTCGTCGACGCGGCGCGCGTGGCCGGCATGGGCCACGGCGCGATCATCGTGCGCGAGATCCTGCCCAACGTGGCGGCGCCGATCATCGTGCTGGGCTCGCTCGACATCGCGATGGCGATCCTGATCGAGGCCAGCCTGAGCTTCTTCGGACTCGGCGATCCCAATCATGTGTCATGGGGCGCGATGCTGAACGACGCGCAGCAGTACCTGCGCAGCGCGTGGTGGATGTCGGCCTTTCCGGGACTCGCGATCGCGCTCACGGTGCTGTCGTTCAACGTCGTCGGCGATGCGCTCAACGATGCGCTCAATCCGCGAGGGCACGCGAAGTGAGCCACAGTGAACTCTTGCTGGACGTGCGCGGCCTGTCGGTCGATATCCGCCAGGGCGCGACCGCGCTGCGGGTGGTGAACGACCTCTCGCTCACGGTGCGCCGCGGCGAGGCGGTGGGCCTGGTCGGCGAATCGGGCTCGGGCAAGTCGATGACGGCCTTCGCGATCATGAAGCTCTTCCCCTCGCCCCTGGCGCGCGTGGCCGAGGGGCAGATCCTGCTCGAAGGCCGGGACCTGGCGCGGCTCGCGCCCGCCGAACTGCGCGCGATGCGCGGCGCCCGCGTGGGCATGGTCTTCCAGGACCCCACGAGCTACCTCGATCCGCTGATGCCGGTCGGCCGGCAGATCGCGGAGCCGCTGCGCGCGCACGGCCGCACCGAGGGCCTCGAAGCGCGCGTGCTCGAACTGCTCGACCTGATGGAGCTGCCCAACGCCACACGCGTGGCGCGCCAGTACCCGCACGAACTCTCGGGCGGCATGCGCCAGCGCATCCTGATCGCGGCGGCGCTCGCGATGCGGCCCGCGCTCCTGATCGCCGACGAGCCGACGACGGCCCTCGACGTCACCGTCCAGGCGGGCATCCTGAAGCTGCTGATGCGCCTGCGCAAGGAACTCGACCTCGGCATCCTGCTGATCACCCACGACCTCGCAGTGGTGGCCGAGACCTGCCAGCGGGTCAACGTGATGTATGCCGGCCAGGTGGTCGAATCCAGCGAGGTGGCGCCGCTCTTCGCCGCGCCGCGCCATCCGTACACGCAGGGCCTGCTGGCGAGCATCCTCAGTCCGCAGTCGCGCGCGCATTCGCTGTTCTCGATTCCGGGCGGCGTGCCGATCGCCGGGCACTGGCCCGAAGGCTGCCGCTTTCACCCGCGCTGCCCGATCGCCCGCGCCGGCGTCTGCGACAGCCTGGCGCCGGCGCTGCGGGTCCGCGGCCCTGGCGCCGACCGCTGCCACCTGAGCGACGAGCCGATCGCTGCCGACGCCTGGCAGCGCAACGAGGCCACCTCGCCATGAACGCGGCCACGACCCCGCCGCTGCTCGAAGCGCGCGACCTGAGCCGGCTGTTCCCCGTGCGCGCGAGCGGCGGGCTGTTTCGCGCGCGGCAGATGCAGCGCGCGGTCGATCGCGTCTCGCTGTCGATCCGTGCCGGCGAAGTGCTGGCCCTGGTCGGCGAAAGCGGCAGCGGCAAGACCACGCTGGGCCGCATGCTGCTGGGACTCACGGCGCCGAGCGAAGGCACCATCCTCTACAAGGGCATGGACCTCACGACGCGCTCCGGCGAAGCCGCACGCACTTTCCGCCGCGAAGTGCAGGTGGTGTTCCAGGACACCGGCGGCTCGCTGAATCCGCGCCGCAGCATCGGCCAGAGCGTCGCCCTTCCGCTGACCTGGCACCGCGGACTCGATCGGGCCGCGGCATCGGCCGAAGTCGATGCGCTGCTCGAACAGGTCGGCCTGCCGCCCGCGCATTTCCGCGACCGGCTGCCGCACGAGCTCTCGGGTGGCCAGCGGCAGCGCGTGGGCATCGCGCGCGCACTGGCATCGAATCCGGCGCTGATCGTGGCCGACGAGCCGGTCTCGGCGCTCGACGTCTCGGTGCGCGCGCAGATCCTCAAGCTGATGTTCGACCTGCAGCGGGAAAGAAAGCTCTCCTACCTCTTCATCACGCACGACCTCGGCGTGGTGCGGGCGATGGCCGACCGCGTGATGGTGATGCACCAGGGCCGCGTGGTGGAAAGCGGCGATGCGGACGCCGTGCTGAATGCGCCGCGCGATCCCTACACCCAGCGGCTGCTGGCTGCCACCCCGGTTCCCGATCCCTCGCGCCAGCTCGCGCCGAACGGATCCTGAAGATGACAGCTCATTTCACGGAACCCACCACGGGCTACTGGCAGCGCATCATCGAAGCCGCTGCGGTCGAGCGGCCCGAAGCGCCCTGGCGGTTCGGCTACCCGGCGCGCCTGCCCGACGGGCGCGTGCTCATGCTGCCGATCCGGCAGCTCGCGAGCGAACCGGCGCATGCCGTGGCCTCGCTGCTGGTCAATCAGGCCTCGCTCGACGTGGTCGACACGCTGGGCGCCATGCTGGCGCGGCGTCTGTCCGCACAGGCCCCCGAGCGGGTGATCGGCTTGCCCACCCTGGGCCTTGCGCTGGCACCGGTGGTTGCACGCGCATTGGGCCACGCGCGCTACCTGCCGATGGGCTACTCGCGCAAGTTCTGGTACGACGAGGCGCTCTCCGCGCCGGTGCATTCGATCACCTCGCCGACGCCGGGCAAGCGCATCTACCTCGACCCCCACCTCCGCCCGCTGATCGAAGGCCAGCGCCTGGTGCTGGTCGACGACGCGATCAGCACCGGCACCACGCTGCTCGCGGCGTGGGAGCTGATCGAGTCGCTCGGCGGCGACGTGATCGCCTGCGGCGTCGCGATGCTGCAGGGCCGGCGATGGGTCGAGCGACTGGGCGCCGAACGCGCGGCGCGTGTCATCGGCGTGTTCGAGAGCCCCTTGCTGAAGGCCGTGCCCGAAGGCTGGGTGCTGCGGGACTGATCAACTCGCGGCGCGGGCGAGCGCGTCCAGCACCACGCGGCGCAGCCGGGACTCGTCGGCCACGCTGGCCACCTGCGCGTTGGCCTCGGCGCGCTTCGGCACCCGCCACTCGACCACCGTCATGCCGCGGGTGTACTCGCCCTTGCATTCGGCCACCACGTGCGCCGGCCTGAAGCTCAGCCCTTCGGGCGCCACGAGCGCGGCCGCGGCCGTCGGGTCGTAGAGCGGCATCGGCAGCGCACCGGCCGGGCTCGCGATGCGCACGTAGCCGAGCAGAAGGTCGGCAAGCACTTGCGCCTTGTCGGAGCCGAGCGCACGCAGCGCTTCAGCATCGCTCGCGTGCACACGCACCTGCCGGCAGGCATCGAGGCCGACCATCCACAGCGGCGCCCCGGCGTCGAGGACCACGTTGATCGCTTCCGGGTCGACCGCCGCGTTGAACTCCGCCGCCGCCGTGTGATTGCCCGGCCCCGCGCTGCCGCCCATCCATAGGAGCCGACCGATGCGCGCCGCGAGGTCGGGCCGTGCCTGCAGCACGATCGCGATGTTGGTGAGCGGCCCCAGTGCGAGCACCGTGGCCGGTTCGGTGGCGGCCGCGAGGTAGTCGATGAGCGCAGCCGCCGCATCGCTCGATGCCAGCGATCCGCGCGCCCGCGGCAGGCTGCGGCCGGCCGACACCATGGCATCCGCGCCGAGGATGTTCTGCGCCGTGACCAGTTCGCCGGCGAGCGGCCGGGCGCTGCCCGCGTGGATCGGAAAATCCCAGCCGAAGAACGCAGCCGACCGCAAGGCGTTGTCGACCACCACGTCGAGCGGGGCGTTGCCCGCGACCAGCGACATGCCGTCGACCCGCCACGGCGGCGTCTGCGTGACGGTCAGCACGGCGGCGAGATCGTCGAAGCCCAGGTCGGTGTCGACCCAGGCGGAAGTCAGCGCGCTTCTTGAAGAATCCATGCGGGATATTGTGTCGCCAGATTCTCCGCGGAAGGCCTCATTGCTTCGCGTAGATGGAAAGCGCTCGCGCCTCGCGTCGAGCGCTGCGGGAAGATGGAGGAAGATAGCGCCGGCGCGCCTGGCGTGACAGTGCGTTCACCGGCATCGCCGAAGGAGATTCCATGACACTTCTCGTAGCAGGCCTGATCCTATTCCTTGGCATTCACTCGATATCCATCGTCGCCCCTGCCTGGCGCGAGGCGCAAATCGCACGGCACGGGGAGCGCGTCTGGAAGGGCGTGTACGCGCTGGCCTCGCTGGCCGGCCTGCTGTTGCTGATTCACGGCTACGGCGTGGCCCGTCAGACGCCGTGGGTGCTCTACGCGCCACCGGTTGCACTGAGGCAAGTCGCGCTGCTGCTGATGGTTCCGGTGTTTCCGCTTCTGTTCGCGGCCTACCTGCCAGGCCGCCTCCAAAGGACGGCCCAGCACCCGATGCTGCTCGCAGTGAAGTTCTGGGCAACGGCGCACCTGCTGGCGAATGGCACGATGGCCGACGTGCTTCTCTTCGGGGCCTTCCTTGTCTGGGCAGTGGCGGACCTGATTTCCGTCAAGCGCCGCGCCAATCCCCGACACGTCCCCGGTGCGCCGCCGAGTCCTCTCAATGATGTCGTCGCGGTCGTTGGCGGGCTGATGGTCTATGTCGCATTCCTGTTCTGGATCCACGTCCGGATGACCGGGGTGTCGCCGCTCGGCCAGTGAGTCGCCCCCCGTCAAGCCACTGCTGCATCGGCGCCTTCCGGAGCTTCGCGCTCCTCGGACCATGGCGCCTGGGCCAAAGCGGCTGGAACCGGCAGGGCTGAAAGCGCGCCGAAGCAGATGAGTTCCTCCGGCGACGTCCGTGCAGCTTCTTGGCTTTGACGAGCGCCTTGCGCCAGGAATCCTGCGCGCCTACGGCACTGCGACACGGACGTCGCCCGGAACTACAACAAGAACGGCACGAATCGATGCGTACGGCTCATGTAATCCTGGTACGCCTTGCCGAAATGCGCGAGGCATTCGTGCTCTTCGCGAAACGCGGTGACGACCAGCAGCGCCGTCGCCGTCAGCACCAGCGCCAGCCCCAACCACGTGAACTGCTGGAGGAAGATGCCCCAGGCCAGGAAGATCAGCGCCGCGTACATCGGATGCCGAATGTAGCGAAACGCGCCGGCCGTCACCAGCGTGGTCGTCTTCTCGAATCCGATCAGGGCCTCGTCCTCGCGCGAGGCGCTGGGATGGCCGAATCGCCTCAATTGGTACACCGCATGCAGCGGGAGCCAGATCGAGGCGACGAACAGCGCCTGCGCCACCAATTTATGCGGCGCGAGCGGGCCATCACCCCAGACGGGCAAGTTGAGCCAGATGAGCCCCAGGATGCACTCCCAAGCAAAGAACCGCGAGAAGCCGTGAGATCGCGGACGCCTCATCGCTCCACGCGAGACGTAAAGGAGCACCGAACTCGCGATGACGAAGGTTGGGGGGTAGGCCGCGAGGGGGAGAAGCATTTTGCGGAATTTACACGGAGCGCCGCGGCAACTTCGGGGTCTGATGAACTCACAGGTGGAGCGTGAGAGTCCAGGACGCGCCACAGCCGTGCCCACGACGGCGCCCGGTGGAAGGGCAAATCAGACGCGGGAATGCTCGGTCATGATGGCCGTTCGTGCCCTTGCCACGAACGTCATGTCCAGAGGAGCGGCAGCCGCAGGGTAATTCCGAGGCTCCCTAGTCTTACTGTGTCAATAAAAACAAGGCATTATGTGCACTTCCTCAACTGATGGGTGAAGAGCCATGGGTATGAGTCAACGGTTCGACCAGTACATGCACCATCTGGCGGAAGGGCTGGGTCACTCAGATCGTCACGCGGGGCTCAAGGGCTACTGCACCGGACTGATGCTGCCGCTGTCGCGCAAGAGCGTGGAGCCGATGGCCGCTCGGGTGGACCCGCTGCACGCCAGCGCCCGGCATCAGGC